>CAYSWG010000332.1:0-2532 GCA_964434465.1 uncultured Geobacteraceae bacterium | reverse complement strand
CCGCGCGCGCGGGCGAGGTGCGGGCCAGCCCCGCCGCCCGCACCGCCCAGAAGGCGCTGGCGCGCGAGATGACCCGGCTCGTCCACGGCGAGGCCCGGCTCGCGGGGGCGATCAAGGCGAGCGCGGTGCTGTTCGGCGGCTCGCTCGAGGGCATCTCGTCCGAGGATTTCCAGGACGTGGTGGCCGAGGCGCCGCACCAGCCGCTGGAGGAGGCCCGGCTCGCCGGGTCCGGCACGCCGCTGGTCGAGTTGCTCGTGCACAGCGGGCTCGCGCCCTCCAAGGGGCAGGCCCGCAAGGACATCGAGGGAGGTGGGATCTACGTGAACAACGTCCGCGCCGCCGACGTCGCCCGCGCCGTCACGCAGGCCGACCTGCTCTTCGGCCGGTGCGTCCTCCTCCGCAAGGGCAAGCGCACCTACGCCGCGCTCGTGCTGGCGTGACGCCACCGGCCGGCGCTGCCGGGCCGACGACCGGCCGCGCGCCCGCCTGCAGCGTCAGACGGATCTTCGTTAATTTCGTGAATTATTCTTAGGATTTACGAATGAAAGCATGGCAACAACGTGTTGTCACTACGAGGTGCTTATTATGCTTGCCGTCCCGGGGTGCCCCTGCAGCGTCGAACCGTGTTCATCAAGCGCAATCGCAGCGTGCAGGGTGGGAAGACCTACGGTTCGGTCTTGTTGGTCGAGGGCGTACGTAAACCGGTGATACGTCCACCGGGCCGGCCGCGCAAGGATGCGGCGGTGAAGACGCGCGTCGTGCATCGTACGCTGGCCAATCTGTCGCGCCTGCCGGAGCCGCTCATCGCTTTGATCGAGCGGTTTTGTCGGGGCGAGGTGCCGACGGGCGCCGCGCCCCCGGTGCATGTCGGACCGTGTTACGGGGTGTTGGCCGGGCTGCACGCGCTGGCGGGCGAGCTGGGTCTGGTCGCGGCACTCGGCCCGGATCGGTCGGCGAAACTGGCCTTGTTCATGATCTGCGCCCGCGTCGCCTGGCAGGGCAGCCGGCTGGGGGCGGTGCGCTGGGCCGAGGACCACGCGGTCGCCGAGGTGCTGGGCCTGGAGGCTTTCGACGAAGACGATCTGTATCGCGCGCTGGACTGGCTGCAGGCCAATCAAGAACGCATCGAGCGGGCGCTCGCTCCGAAGGTCGAACCCGGGGCGGCGTTTTTATATGACGTCACCAGCTCCTACTTCGAGGGCCAGTGCAACGAGCTGGCGGCGCATGGCTACAACCGGGATGGCAAACGCTACAAGAAACAGGTGGTGGCGGGCCTGCTGACCGACGCACAGGGTGAGCCGCTTTCGATCCAGCTGTATCGTGGCAATACCAGCGATCCGCAGAGCTTTCTGCCGACCGTGGAGAAACTGAAGGTGCGTTTTGGCGCGAAGGAAATCGCGGTGGTCGGCCATCGGGGGATGATCAAGCGCCTGGGCAAGGAGGCGCTCGGGGCCGCAGGCTACCGGTATGTGACCGCGCTTACCGATCCGCAGATCCGCAAACTCCTGGCGGGAAAAGTGCTCGCACCGGAACCCTTCGACGAGGAGCCGGCGGCGGTGGAGCACGAGGGGCGGCGGTTGATCCTGCGCTGCAATCCCGCCACCCGCGAGCGCGACCGCCAGCGCCGGCTCGGCCAATATCAACGCCTCGAGCAACGGCTCGCGGCGGGCAATCAACGGCTCGCGCAAAAGCCACGGGCGAAAGTCGAGACGCTGCGCAAGCAGGCGCAAGGCTGGATCGATCACTATGGATTTTCCTCCTGGCTCACGCTCAAGGCGAGCGGGCGCGTGGTCAGTTGGGCCAAAGACGACGCGGTGGCCGCGGACCTCGCGTTGCTGGACGGCTGCCACGTGCTGGAGACCGACCTGCCCGCAGTGGCTGCGGACACGCGCACGGTGCACACCCGTTACATGAACCTCATCGAGGTCGAACGGGACTTCCGGACCATGAAGACCGGACCGCTCGAAATCCGCCCCATCTTCCTGCGCAAGGCCGAGCGCACCGAGGGGCACGCGCTGGTGACGATGCTGGCGCTGAAACTGGTGCGCGCCCTTGACCGGCGCGTTGCCCCGTTGGGCCTCACCGTCGAAGACGCCGTCGCGCGCCTCAGCGGCGTGCGCTTGGTCGGCTTGGGCGATCGTGAGCTCGCGTTGTGGCGCTTGCCCGATTCCTACGCCGCCGCACAGCAGGAGATCCTGGCGGTCCTGCCAACGCTGCCCGCGCCGAAGTTGTCCCTAAAAAACCCGGTGAAACGCCGGCTCACGCAACCGCGCCGAGGACGGGTTTCTCCTCTCAAATGAAGCCGAAGCCGCTCGCAAAATCCCGTTCCGGGGTAAAAGGAAGATCCGTCAGAAGAACATCGCCTCGCCGAGCGCGATCTCCGGCTCGAGCAGGCTCACCGCGGCCGGGTGCCGGGCGCGGCCCGCCCCGAAGTCCGCCTCGAACCGGGCATGGCCGGTCGCCAGGTCGCCGCTCCAGCGGAAGAAGCGCCCCGGGTCGGCATAAGCGAAACGGATGCAGCCGGCGCGCTTC
>CAYSWG010000331.1:0-2539 GCA_964434465.1 uncultured Geobacteraceae bacterium | reverse complement strand
ACGTTTTTCGGCATAGACACGCTTCATAACGATCAACAGGACGTTGCAGGACAGGGAAAACACATTGGCGACAATCAGCGGCAGATCATTGATCAGCATGCCATAGATCAGCCAGAGCGCCATGCCCACCACCAGCAGCACCGGCTGCCAGATGGATATATCCCGCACATGACGTGTCCGATAGGCGCGCACCACCTGGGGGATCGCCGCACAGCTGGTTACTATGCCGGCCAGCAGGCCAAGCTGCAGTGCATTCATGGAAGATCCTTTACCTTGCCGGAGTCGGCCACCCAATCCACCTGGGACATGATGCCGCGCAGTACGGCAACTTCACGGGAATCCAACTCTGCCCGGCCGAAGATTCTCCGCAGCGAACGCATCAGGTGTCCGGGATTGTCCGGGTCGAGAAAACCGATCCGCAACAGTGTACGTTCCATGTGCCGGTACAGTGTCTCGGTGTCCGCCCCGGACGCCAGTTCCCGTTGGACTGCTGCCGCTCCCGTCTCCTTCAGCCCCCGGAACAGCTCATAGCAGAAAATAAGCACCGCCTGGGCAAGATTCAAGGAGCCGTAGGCATCGGAAGATGGAATGGTAGCCTGCCAACGGCACAGGGTCAGTTCATCGGTTGTCAGACCGTTATCCTCCCTGCCGAAGACCAGGGCAACCGGCCCGCCGGCTCCCCGATCAGCCAGTCTCCTGACAATCTCCCGGGGCTCGGCAACTTCCTGCCGGTACTTGCCCAGACGGCGCGTGGTGGCGATACTGATCTCCACGTCGGCAAGGGCCTCTGCCAGGGAATCATAGCGGCTGGCGTCGGCAAGCACATCCCTGGCGGATACGGCTAACCTGCCGGCATCGGCATGCCCCGTCGAACAGCCCTTGACCAGTCGCAACCGGGTGATTCCCATGTTTTTCATGGCCCGGCAGACCATGCCCACATTCCCGGGGTTCTGGGGTTCAACGAGGATTATATGAATTCTGTCCAGTATCGACATGAGTACCCTGCCCCCGGTTCTTCCCTTCGAAAACAGCAACTGCTGCATCTCCGGCCGATATTTGTCCGGCGCCAGAAAAAAGCAGCTGCTCACGGGATATTCCTAGCCCAACGAACAGCTGCCGCAGTGGATCAGCGGTCCCGCCATGGAGTTGGCGGGGCCCGCAGGAATGGCTCCTAATCGATGGCCGCCAGGGCCTTGGCATACCCCGCTTGAAACGCCTTGCGATTCAGGTCGACAAAGGCCTCGGGCACCCGGGACACTACCGCTTTTTCGGCGCTTTCCCTTGAGACAATGCCGGTCAGGGCAACCATGGCGCCAAGGGCAACGATGTTGGCGACGATGACACGGCCGATATCATTCTTTGCCGTATTGACGATGGGAATGCCGACAACCCGGTAGTTCCCCCCGGGCACCCGGGTAACCAGGTCCGAATCCACAAGGAGTACCCCCCCCTCCTTGAGATCCGCCGAGTACTTGTCACAGGATTCCTGGGTCAGGGCAAGCAGCGCGTCGACACTGGTTGCCTTGGGAAAATCGATAGGCGCATCGGAGATAACGACTTCCGACTTGGAAGCGCCACCGCGGGCTTCCGGCCCGTAACTCTGGGACTGTACCGCCTGCTTGCCATCATAGATGGCGGCAGCCTCGCCCAGGATGATGCCGGCCAGGATCAGCCCCTGGCCCCCCGCGCCGGAAAATCGTACTTCATATCTGCTCGCGGACATTGCATGTTCTCCTTATTCTGAATCCGTGACGTCTTCTCGCCTTCTCCTGCGCGGACGCCTCTTGTTCTTGCATTCCCGTGGTCTCAGACAGCCCGGCGAAGGTCAACCGGCGCAACAGATATGAAACGGCGTCAGCGACGATGGGCCCCGGCATTCCGCTTGCCTCGGCGCTCATCATCCGTAGAGGCAGGTCCATGTGCCTGGCCAAATCAAGGGCGCCCACAGGGGACGTCCCGCCAGACAGGCGCCTACCCTGCCGCCTGGACCCGCGCAACCATCTTCAGGTATTCCTCAACGTATTCCGGCTTATCTTCCGTATAGAGGACGCCGGTAAGCACTTTGCCCTGAAGCTGTTCAACGGACATTTTTTCCGCGGCATTCATTGGTACGGCAATTTCCTTAAGGTTGTTCATCATTTCTACAACGGATTTGAATTTGTTGCGGCGCCCGTAGGCAGTCGGACAACTGTCCAGAATCTCCACGACCGAAAAACCCTTGTGGCGCATGGCCTCGATCAGCAGCTTCTCAATCTGCGCCGCGTGGAACGCCGTGCCGCGAGCGACAAAGGTCGCTCCGGCGCCAATGGCAAGCTTGGCGATATCGAACGGTGGATCCGGATTGCCGTAAGGCGTTGTTGAGGTCTTGTCCCCCGTGGGCGTGGTGGGTGAAAACTGGCCGCCGGTCATGCCATAGATAAGGTTGTTCATGATCAGATAGGTCATGTCTATGTTCCGACGGCAGGCGTGGATGAAGTGGTTGCCGCCGATGGCAACACCGTCGCCGTCCCCGCCCACGCAGATGACATTCATTTCCGGC
>CAYSWG010000330.1:0-2566 GCA_964434465.1 uncultured Geobacteraceae bacterium | reverse complement strand
CCCGGAATCAGTACTCCCCTCTTCCGAAAAATTCCTGTCAAGCCTCGACCCAAGCCACTCTTCCGACATCTCGACAGATGCCTGCCAGAAATTATCCCCATCGGGAGGCCCGTCGGCTGCATCCTTCGATTCACAGTCGTCCACGGCCCCCTCACCAGCACCATCAAAAGCAGCTTCCAGCGCATCGGGTGAATCGGAAGCAGCATCACTATGCGGGGCATCTTCAGCAGGACTGGGCGATGATTGCTCGACTGCGGCGGGAGTCTGGAACTGGGGCAACCCGGCATTCCGGCGAAAAAAGCCCCTGAAAGACTCCCTGCGTAACGCAGCATCGTCAGCCGGCGCCGCATCGCTCTCCTCCGGCTCACCATGATCGTTCCGGTCCGCCGGTGACCGGTCGAAACCGGCCTCGCCGGCCGCAGGCTCCGGCCCATCGTCCTCTCCGGCAGCGGCTCCGGCGGTACGGTCACCATCTCCCAGCAACCCGTCGAGCATCGCATCAAAATCTGCGGCATCCTCAGCAGGTTCCCGACGCACCACAAAGGTATGACTGCAGCGGGAACAGCGCACCCTGACTCCCGAATCGGTCACCCGTGAATCATCGAGCCTGAATTTGGTAGAACATTTTTCGCATTGGATAATCATGGGCAGTCCTCTGATTGCACGAAGAGCGTGTAGCGGCTAGCGGTTAGCGCTGATCCGGGTCATGGCCGCAGCCGGCACGGTGGCACCCGTTGTCAACGTTTCATCGCAAAAACCGCTTATTTACAGGAATCTATAGCAAATCATGCGCAGGTGTGTCAAATCATTCTGGCCACACGCAGTGCGCATATGCTATATGAATTTCATAACTTGCAGCGTCCGGAAACTCCCGGTGAGCAAATTCCCGGCAGCGCTGCCCCGGAGGACACCCCATGAGAAATTCCCTGACAATCATGGCGGCACTGACCCTGCTGTTGTTTCTGCCGTCAATCGCTGCCGCAGCCGGACTCGTTTTCGATGCGCCGACCCACGAGTTCGGCACCATCATCCAGGGCACGACCCTCACCCACTCCTTCACCTTCCGCAACACGGAAAAAAACACCGTCACCATCAGCCGGGTCGGCTCGTCCTGCGGCTGCACCGTTGCCAACGTCAGCCATCGCATCCTGCTGCCGGGCAAAGGCGGGCAGTTGACCACATCGTTTGACAGCAGCGATTTTTCCGGACCGGTCACCAAGGAAATCTATGTCTATACTGATAATGCCGAAAAGCCCACATACACCCTTTTGATGCGGGGGACCATCGCCGAAGAATTTGTCTCGACACCAGGCCGGCTTAACCTGGGCTCGGTAAAACCGGGCAACAAGGTCGTCACCACCCTGAAGTTGACCAACAGGGGAAAAGTTCCGGTTACCATCAAAGGCGCTACCTCGACCCTGCCGCAGACCACGGTCGCTCTGGGCAGGAACGTACTGAAGCCGGGAGAGTCCACAGAACTCACTCTCACCATCGTGCCGAAGAGTACGGGCAGATTCATCAACGGTTACCTGAACATCTCCCTGGCAGGACTCGGCAGAAAAGAGAAGTCGATCCCTGTGTTCGGTGTCATACAGAAATGATCCATGGCACGCCGACGGCCCCCGATTCCCGGAGGAAATAATTTAAGCCTTGAGAATCCGTGCAAAATGATGTAGATAGTAAAACCTCGGGCGGTTAGCTCAGATGGATAGAGTACAGGCCTCCGAAGCCTGGGGTCGTGGGTTCGAATCCCATGCCGCCCGCCAATCACCTCAAACATACGGCCCCTTTGAACGACAGGCAACTGGTCTTGGATTCAAAGGGGTTTTTATGTTCCCCTCTGCCCGACCATACGACCCGTCCAGCAAGACTCTTTATCAGAAGATTCGGCCAATACTTATTTCTCCGGATTTCTTGACATTCACAGTGACGGCGTTACCCTTGTAGCGTAAGAGATATTTTCCAGGAATTTTTGTTTCATTTTCGTTATAAATGTGCTACAGCTATCACCCAGAGATATTATTAGCGTGTTTTTATTGCGCCAGCAGGCAGAAATTATTAGGTAAAAAGGTGAGCCATGAGATATCTCCTGAACATCACTGTTCCCACGGTAAAAAGGATACTGAACGATCGCGGGCAGACTCTGATCGAATATGGTTTGCTGCTGATATTGATAGCTGTGGTTGTGGTAGCCACGGTAACTCTTGTCGGACAGAGGTCGAATAACACCTGGTCGACCATCAGCAGTTCAATGCCATGAAGCGACACCAGCTTCATTCGGCAGTTTAGATTGAAGGTAATTCGCCATACCTTGAAACACCAGTCGACAGCTTGTGCGGGTTTTCTTCAGGCAATTCGATGACATAAGGAGGTGGTGACGACTTCCAGGCCGTAAAACCAAGAAGCCCTGTACAGGGGCGCAAACAAGAAAGGAGATACTACAATGATGGATTTTTTGACTGAGCAATATGTAAAGGTTACAAGCAGCCTCTCCGGGATTCTCAGGAGAAAAGAAGGCCAGACTCTCGTAGAGTATGCTCTTCTTCTGGTACTCATTGCGATCGTA
>CAYSWG010000329.1:0-2577 GCA_964434465.1 uncultured Geobacteraceae bacterium | reverse complement strand
GACGTGCGCTGCTTGCAGAAGGAATCCCCGGACTTTAGTCCGGGGAGGACGTCAAAATTTGGTCTATGGACAAAAACAATGACATTCGGCATGGCCGACACTGTGTTTTTAAGATGCATGTGCATCTGGTCTTTGTGGCGAAATATCGCCGCAAGGTTTTTGATGGTGATGCCATCGCAAGATTGCGGACGATGTTCGCCAAGGTCTGCGAGGACTTTGAAGCAATGCTGATTGAGATGGACGGGGAAGATGACCATGTGCATCTTCTGATTGAGTATCCGCCCAAAGTGGCGGTATCGGCTTTGGTGAATAGCCTCAAGGGTGCATCGAGTCGCCGACTAAGAACGGAACGCCCGGACATTGCGAATAGATATTGGAAAAACATGCTCTGGTCGCCTTCCTACTTTGCCGCATCTTGCGGTGGTGCTCCCATCGGAATCGTAAGGCAATACATTGAGCAACAACAGACGCCGCATTAAGACGGCAAGCCGGCATCGAGCCGTCCAGCCGTCGCGCTATCCTTCCCCGCCCAATCCGGATGCTTCGCTAGAAGCCGCTTCGCGGCTGGCCGAATTGGACGAGGTTTGCCGCGATTTCCGATCAAGCCGCCTCCGTCAAAAGCGCAATTCCAGCCCTTTTGACGGAGGGAATTGCTGGATTTCAGGACTTAGACTTACAGCTATCAAATGCCAACGAACACAGGAGTCTCAAATGCTGCGCATTGCCCAGGAAATCGCCAATATGGTCACCGGCAACCAGGCATACACCGACCTTAATCTTCGCCCCGGAAAACCGATTTTCTATCGCTCGCCGAGCGGATACAAGGCAACATCGAGTGATCCTCTTACGGTGCAAGATATCCGCGATTTCTGCGAATTGATGGACGGCAAGTGGGAGAAGAAGATCGAGGAAGGCGGTGGGCAGTACGATTGCGGTGGCACTATCAAGGGGATGGCGCGTCTGCGCATCAATATGTTCCGCTTCGGCTCAGATAATCACGTCGGTGCGGTGGTCCGTAAATTGCCTGTTAACCCTCCAAGAATCGATGAGATCGGCGTACCTTTCGACATCAAACGTCTGATCGATTCATCTCCCAAAGGGCTCATCTTGGTCACCGGACCAACTGGTTCTGGCAAGAGCACCACGCTGGCAGCGATCATCGAATACCTTAACGAAACCAAACCGCTATCGATCGTCACCATCGAGCAACCCATCGAGTATGAATTCGATCAGAAGCAATGCGTGATTACGCAGCGCGAAGTGCCTACGAACGTGACTAGCTTCGAGAAGGGCATCGAAAGTTCCAAGAGGCAGGATCCCGACGTGATCATGGTCGGCGAGGTGCGCAATAAAGGAACGGTAGATGCGATGCTTGCGGCTGCTTGCTCCGGGCACCTGGTTCTTGCAACCACCCATGCGCGTTCGGCGCAGGAGTCCTGCGAATCGGTACTCTCGTACTACGCCGACGAAGAACTGAAACAGAAGCGTTCCTTGCTGGCTTCGTCGCTACTAGCCATCAACAGCCAGGTTCTACTGCCAACAGCAGACAAGAAGGCTTTTGTGCTCGGTTATGAATTGATGACCAACACACCGAGCATTGCCCAGATGATCCGTGAAGGAAAGACGCGTGAAATTGGCACTTTGATGCAAGGAGCCCAGGCTGCAACCGCAGCCCCATTGGTTTCGTTGAATCAGCGGCTGGTCAAGATGGTGCAAGGTAATGTGATCGCCAAGGAAGAAGCTCTCGCTCACGCTTACGACAAGGAAGATCTAGCCAAGAAACTTGGGCCACTTGCAAAGTAAGGTTGGATCCAACCAAACAAAACGCAACACCGCAAATATTGCCTCGCCTTCGCATAAGCATATTTATGTCAAATAGATAACGGTAGATGAATCTGCTGCTAACGGAATTTCGTATCCGACTTTGCGCGCAGCCGCGGCATAGCGCAGCAGCTTCGCTCGCTCAGGCCTTTTCCTTATTGTTTTCCCCGCTGCACAACGCTTCGTCAGCTTCCCGCATTCGCATGCGGTCGGCATGAGTGTAGATTGCAGTCGTTGCGCTGTCGCTATGCCCAAGCAGTACCTGCACGGTTGCGATCGATGCTCCGCGATCAAGTGCATTGGTCGCCATGGTGTGCCGTAACCAGTGCGGTGATGCCTGGCGCAAGTATTCTGCATCGAGAAGGTCATCCAGCCTGTCTGCTGCCGCTTCGAAGTGACTCTTGATGGCTTGCGAAAAAGCCCGTTCAGAAAGAGGGGAGTCATCGTTCTGACGGACGTTCTGCCAAGTATCGCCTAAAACCCCGATGATCGGCTTTTCCTTCGGCCAGGCGAGAGGATTTTTTCCATACCCGCGCGCCGCCATGTAGTCATTCAGGAATGCGAACACCCCGTGGGCAAGGGGGACTGCGCGTTCCTTGTCACCCTTCCCGACGAACACCATTTCCCAGTGGTTGTCCGGTGTCCTGTGCAGATTTCCAACCCGGAGCGAAAGCATCTCGTCCATGCGTAGCCCGCCGGTATAACCCAGCCAGAGCGCGAACCTCAAGCGGCAATAGCGCTCATCTTCGGCAGGAT
>CAYSWG010000328.1:0-2579 GCA_964434465.1 uncultured Geobacteraceae bacterium | reverse complement strand
GAGCACCGGCGCGCATCGACCTGCGCGTGGGGGGCGCGGATCTCGCCCAGGCCCGCCGGACGCTGGGATCCCGCGTCGTGCTCCAGGGCAACCTCGACCCCGCCGTGCTGCTCGGCCCGCCCGACGTGATCCGCGCCCGCGCGGCCGCGGTGCTGGCCTCGGCGCGCACGGGCGCCAACAGCAACCCGGGCGCGGACGGCTCGATCGGTCACGTCTTCAACCTCGGCCACGGCATTCTTCCCGAGACGCCGCCGGATCACGCGCGCGTCCTCGTCGAGGCCGTGCACGAGTTCTCCTCGCGGAGCCACTGATGGACCCTCGGCTTCTTCACGCGGCGGACGCAGACCGGGCGTCGTGGCCGATTCCGCGCGACCAGCTTGCGGCGCTCATCCGGGATTACGATCGCCCGGGGCCGCGCTACACGTCGTACCCGACCGCCGTCGAGTTCCACGACCGGTTCGGCGACGCCGAGTATCGCCAGCGCCTGGCGCTGGCGGCGGCGGCGGCCGATCAGCCGGTGTCGCTCTACGTGCACCTGCCCTTCTGCCGCGAACGCTGCACGTTCTGCGGATGCACCGTGGTCATCACGCGCAAGGACGAGGTGGCGTCCAGGTACCTTGCGTACGTGGAACGCGAGCTGGCCCTGCTGGCGGCCGCGCTCGGTCGCCGGCGCCGCGTGGCGCAGTATCACTGGGGCGGCGGCACGCCGACCTACCTGAGCCCGGACCAGATGGCGCGCCTGCACGGGGAGGTCGCCCGCCACTTCATGTTCGATGCGGGCGCCGAGATGGCCATCGAGGTGGACCCGCGCGTCACGACGACGGCGCACATCGAGACGCTGGCGCGTCTGGGCTTCAACCGCCTCTCGATGGGCGTCCAGGATTTCACGCCCGAGGTCCAGGCCGCCGTCAACCGGGTCCAGGGCGAGGCCGGCACGCGGCGCCTGAACGACGACGCGCGATCGGCGGGGTTCACGTCGATCAACGTGGATCTGATCTACGGCCTGCCGTTCCAGACGGCCGCGTCGTTCGGTCGCGCCGTCGACACGGTCATCCGCATGCGGCCCGACCGCTTGGCGGTGTATTCCTTCGCGCTCGTGCCGTGGATCCGCGCCCATCAGAAGGGCATCGACCGCGTTGCCCTCCCGGATGCCGGGTCGAAGATCGGGCTGTTTCTCGAGGCGCGCGAGCGGCTGCTCGACGCGGGCTACGTCCAGATCGGAATGGACCACTTCGCGCTGCCCGGCGACGAGATGGCCCGGGCTGCCGCGGCAGGCATCCTGCACCGCAACTTCATGGGCTACACCGTCAAGCCCGCCAGCGACATGCTGGGCGTCGGCGTATCGTCGATCGGCGACGTGGCGGGCGCCTTCGCGCAGAACACGAAGAAACTGAGCGCCTACTACGCGGACCTCGACGCCGGCCGCTTCCCGGTGGAGCGCGGCTTCGTGCTGGACGCCGACGATCGCCTGCGGCGGCACGTCATCACGCAGCTCATGTGCAACTTCCGCGTGACGTGGGCCGACGTGGACGCGCGTTTCGGCGTGGACGCGCGGTCGTACTTCGCCCTGGAGATCGCCGAACTCAACGCCGGGCCGGTTGCGCACGGGTTCGTGCGCATCGACGCCGGCGGCATCGACGTGCTGCCGCGCGGCCGCCTGTTCGTCCGCAACGTCTGCATGGTCTTCGACCGCTACCTGAAGCAGAAGCGGGACACGGTGCCCGTGTTCTCGCGCACGGTGTGACGGAGGCACGCGTGAACCACCCCCGGACGGGCATCCTGCTGCTGAACCTCGGCGGCCCAGATTCACTCGAGGCCGTCGAGCCGTTCCTGGTCAACCTGTTCTCCGACCGCGACATCATCCAGCTGCCGCTGGGCGCGCTCATCCAGCCGCTGTTCGCCCGGATCATCGCGAAGGCGCGCGGGCCGTCGGTCCGCGCCAACTACGCCCGGATTGGCGGGCGCTCGCCACAGCTGCCGCTGACGCTCGACCAGGCCAGGGCGCTCGAGGCGCGCCTGGCGCGCGATGGGCATGCCGTGTCGATCAGGATCGGCATGCGCTACTGGCCGCCCACGATCGAAGAATCCCTCGACGGCTTCGTTGCCGAGGGCATCCGCGACGTGATTGCCTTGCCGCTCTACCCGCAGTACTCGATGGCGACGACGGGCTCGTCGTACCGGACACTCGACCGTGCGCTGGCATCGTCTCCCGCGCGCCGGGCGCTGCGCGTGCGCCGCATCCAGTCGTTCGCCGGCAACCCGCTCTTCCTCGAGGCCATGGCCGACACGGTTCGCCAGGCCCTCGCGACGTTCCCGGCGGAGCGCCGCGACGGCGTGACGCTGCTGTTCAGCGCCCACGGCCTGCCGGAATCGTTCATTGCGCGGGGCGATCCGTACGTGGACGAAGTGGCCGTCACGGTGCAGGGGATCCTCGGGCGCCTCGCGCTGCCGAACCCCCACGTGCTCGGCTACCAGTCCCGGACGGGGCCGGTGAAGTGGATCGGTCCCGGCACCGAGGAGGTGATCGCGAGGCTCGGGCGGGAAGGCGTCAGGGATCTCCTGATGGTTGCCGTCTCGTT
>CAYSWG010000327.1:0-2617 GCA_964434465.1 uncultured Geobacteraceae bacterium | reverse complement strand
CTTATTTAAAAGCCGAAAATAAATATATCGATAAATTTAAACCAATAATTAATCAAGATACATTTAATATTGGAGTTCGATGGGCAGGTTTGCCAGATTTTGAACATGAACAATTCCGAAGATTCGAATCGAAATTATTATTTAATATAATTGATAAGTATAAGAACAATAAAAACATTAAATTTTACTCTCTTCAAAGAGATCTTGCCGATAAAACCAACATACCCAAAGAAGTAATTGATTTAGAAGAACATCTAGATACTTGGGATAATACTAGTGGAATAATTTCCAATCTTAATTTAGTAATTAGTTCATGTACAAGCGTTGCTCATTTATCTTCCGCTCTTGGAATTCCAACTTGGATTATAATTCCTATACTTAGTTATTATATCTGGGCGAATAATCGTTATAAAGATGAATTTGGTGGAGAATATACTTGGTATTATAAATTGGCAAGATTATTTAGACAAACTAAATTTGGTGACTGGAATGATACTTTTATTAAATTAGACCTAGCTTTACAAAATTTTCTAAAAAATAAAAATTTAGAATAAAACAAAAAAAAGGAAAATAGAAAATGTTGGACATTATATTAAGAACATGTAGTAGAAGAGAGAGTCAAGTTCATGGTACAGAAAGAATACATCCGAAAGAAGAAATTTTATTAAAATGTTTAAATTCTGTAATAAATTCAATTAATGAATCAACATATAGAGCTCATATTAAATTAACAATAGTTGATGATCATTCATCTGAAGAAATTCAGGAAATTTTAAAAAATTATGCTGATGTTTTTATTCCTTTAGATAATATTACCGGCAATAGTGCCAGTCTTCATACTGTTTATGATTATGCAAAAGAAAATTGTACAGATCTTATTTATTTTTTAGAAGATGATTATTTACATGAGTCGGTTGCTATAAAAGAAATGTTAGATTTTTACTATAATGCAAAAATTAAGTTAGAATCTAAAGAAGTTGTAGTTTATCCATTAGATTGTAATGATAGATATAAATCTATACATCTAACTCCAAGTTTTATAGTTTCTGGAGATTCTAGATATTGGAGAACAATTAATTCAACCACAGGAACATTTCTAATTTCAAGTAATTTATTCACAAAGTTTTTTCATATCTTTAAACAATTTGCTGATTATGGAGTTAATCCACATATTCATGAAGAAACTACAATCAATAATATCTGGCGTTCAGCGGATGGAGCTATTTGTTTCTCTCCGATTCCAACGTTGGCTTATCATTTGCAAATAGAAGAGCATCTGCCGCTATACACAAATTATAAACTTTTATGGGATAATATTTCAACAGATAATATCGATTATAGAGAGAAAGAATTGTCAGTAATTGAAAAAATTAAACAATTATTTGATTTAGAATTCATATCAAAATTAGCCAGAGCTGATGAATCAATAGAAAAAAGTTTATTTTACAATAATGATAAATTAGAATTTCTTTATAATATATTAAAAGAGATAAATCCAAAAAAGATAATCGAAATAGGAGCGTGCCGAGGAGAATTCGCATATTTTTGTTTAACCATCAATCCAGATATTAATAAAATTATTGTATTTTCAACCAACTCCAAAAATATACTAGCAACCACAACTATCAATAAATATTTTAAAAAGAATCACATTAATGCTATTTTAGGAAGTTCAAATTCTTTTGAAAATATTAATGAAGATAACATTGATTTAGTTTGTATTGATGGAAATTATTCAGATCTTGAAATTTCTCACAAATTTAAAATTCCTCACATTTTAATTGATCTTTTTGGTGATCAACATTCTCTCCTAAACGAAAATTCAATATTATTCTTTATCAAAGAAAATAATAATGACTATCAAATTATTTCTGATGATAATACAAATCTTATTTATTTAAAGAGAAATACCATATGAAAAAAGCAATGTGGGTTTTAAATATAAATTATAATACCGAAATATTTGATCTTTGTGTTCTAACAATGAAAGCTCATGCCGATAAAATTAAAGCAGATTTAAATATTATTACAGAAAGAAAATTTAAAGATTGGCATGTGTCATATGAAAAAGTTCAAGTTTATGAATCTGGTAAAAATTATGATTGGAATATTCTTCTTGATACAGATATTCTTATTCATCCAAATTGTCCTGATTTAACAGAAAGAGTACCAGATTATGTTGTTGGATTGAGAGATAGTTATCCTGCTGACGGATCTTTTTATATGAATGATTATTTTTATAGAGATAGAAGAAAATTAGGAGTTTCTGGGGTATTTGCTATGGCTAGTAAATACTGTCATGATTTTTGGACACCACTTCCAGGAGTTCAGGATGATCATATAAAATATATTCATATGCGTCCTGAAGAGGTTGAAAGAGGTGTTGACCCTGCTCATTTTATTACAGAATATTGGTTATCAACTAATTTAGCAAGATTTGGATTAAAATTTGATGGTATTTTACATGAGCATGAACGCAATATGATATTCCATACTTTTTTTGCTCCATTAGAGGAACAAAAATTAAAAGAATTAAAAGAAACATATAAATCCTGGAATTTATAAGGAGATTTTTAATTATGATATTAGTGCCCAAAACTAGAAAAAAAAGTGTGGA
>CAYSWG010000326.1:0-2620 GCA_964434465.1 uncultured Geobacteraceae bacterium | reverse complement strand
GGTCGAACTATAGAATTCCTTACTGGTACCGTTTCATGGGACTCTGATAGCTGGTTGCCATCTATTAATTCGATTATTCCTCTGGTATATATCCTATCGCACAGGAAGTTTTCTCATAAAGACCGAACCCTTGCTCGCAACTGGTTATTATCAGCGAACTTATATGCAATTTTTAGTGGGTCAGTTCATAGTGAGTTAGATAGAATTCTCCGCGGGTTAAAGCACGATCCGAGTATAAATAAGCTCATGAGCCTGACAAAAAGGGATACTGGCAAAATAAAACCCGAGCACTTTGAAACACGCCGGAAAAGTGGCGGAGCCATGTCTTTATATATGTCAATGCTGAGAAATAATAATGCTAAGGATTGGGTCGCGAGAACTCCTTTAGACGGGAGCGTCATAGGGCACAACGCTGAACTGCAGGTGCATCATTTCTTCCCCCAGGCTCTTCTGTACGATCATGGTTTTAAGTCAGACCAGGTTAATACATTCGCAAACTATACGATAATCAATAAAGACACGAACCTTGATATCTCATCCGAAGAGCCCGTATCCTATGTTAAAGAGCTCGGGATACGAAAAAGAGATCTTCAAGATCAGTGTATTCCCACTGAAAAGAGTCTATGGACCGTCGATAGATATGAAGACTTTCTGTCCGCCCGTCCCGTCCGCCCCTCAAAGGGGCTCCCTGTTTATCAGATTCGCTCCGCTGCCGCTCCGCTATACTGTTGGTAGCTCTTCCCGCTCCGTTCGGTTCCCCTTCGCTCCTTCCCCCCTTCCTTCGTTCGCTTCAGGGCAAGCTCCGCGCCAGCCGTCCGCTGCTCTCCCGTCTGTCACGTCCCTTGCTCCTTACGCTTACCCCTCCCCCGCCGTGAACCGGCGCCGGCCCCCAGGGGCCGCCCCAATTCCCCACCCCGGAAAGAAAAGACCTGGCAGCAGTCGCCGGACTGCTTGGGCTCACTTCCAATTCGCGCTTGCTATTATTTTCCAGTAGCACTATAATGTCATTAAAATTAAACTTCAATTACATCGGAGAGCAAATGGACTTACAGAGTTTTAACCCCTGGTGGAAGTCAGGAAAGGTCTCCCCGGAGTTCACCGGGAGAAAAAGAAAGATATTCGATGAGATCGTCAGGTATGTAGACAAACGTCAGATAGTTCTTTTTACTGGCCTAAGAAGGGTCGGCAAGACTACCCTCATGTACCAGATCATAGACGGTCTTCTGAAAAAAGATGTGAAGCCCTACAACATCATGTATTTCTCATTCGACGAAATGAGGTACGACCTTGAAGAGATCATCAAGCAGTATGAGACAGAGGTGCTGCAGGAGGATATCTCAAAAAAGAAAGTTTATATATTCCTCGACGAGATACAGAGACTTGAGGGCTGGCCTTCAAAGGTGAAGCTCCTTTATGACTCAAACCCCAAGCTGAAAATCTTCCTGACCGGTTCGGCACAGATAACGATGTGGCAGGGCACAAGGGAAAGCCTGGCAGGAAGGTTCTTTGATTTTATGATCAAGCCCCTGGACTTTGAGGAGTACCTTGATTTCAAGGGGGCGGGAGTAGACAAGAACAGGGAGAAGATCTTCGAGAAAGAGTTGAAGAGGCATATGTCTGTATTCCTTAAGACCGGAGGTTTCATAGAGGCCCTTGATATGGAAGCGCCTGTGCTCAGGAAATACCTGAAAGAGAGCCTTCTTGAGAGGGTAATCTTTGTCGACATCCCGCAGACCTTCAAGCTCGACCTGCCCAACCTTCTTATGAAGCTGCTGACTATCACCGCTTCACGGCCGGGGTTTTATGTCGACTATAAGAACCTGAGCAATGACCTGAATGTTGACCAGCGAACTATTGCGAATTACATATCATACCTTGAATACGCCCTGTTCCTGCAGAAGCTCTATAACTATTCGAAGAACCTCCTTACCAGCGAGAAGAAAGTAAAAAGGTTATATCCCTGCAACACTGCGTTCACTCTGGCCTTGAACCCTCAGGCTGAGCTGCCGGCTGTCCTTGAGCAGTTCTTTGTGAACAGCCTGGATGCGAAGTTCTTTCTGAAGACCCCACAGAAAGAGGAGATCGACATTATCCATGCCCATGATAAGACTGTCCTTCCTGTTGAGATCAAGATCAAGGAGAAGATTGGGAAAGATGACGTCAAGACACTCTTCAAATTCCTTGAGAGGAACAAGCATAACAAGGCGTTGCTTGTCACTCTCGATACTGAAACGAAATTCGAGGGAGAGGGCCTTTTGATCGAGGCTGTGCCTTATTGGAAATATTGGAGTATCAAATCAAGGATAAGCTGAAAAGGGAGGGGTTATGAGAATAGCAACATTCAATGTCGAGAATTTGTTTGAGCGTGCAGAGATCATGAACCTGCCTACGTGGGCAGAGGGGAAAGCAGTTCTTGAGGACTTTAATCGCCTCAATGACCTGATCGCCCAGGACCATTATTCCGAAGACGACAAGGCGGAGATCAGCGAGATCGCAGGAAGGAACAAGGGGCTGCTCTCAGAAGGCGAAAGCAAATATATCGTCTTGCGCGAGATACGGGGCAAGTTTAATGAATAAGCAAGAACTCCCTGTGCTCTTGGCACAGGGCTGAATTGCTTTC
>CAYSWG010000325.1:0-2626 GCA_964434465.1 uncultured Geobacteraceae bacterium | reverse complement strand
GAACGGCGTCTACTTCAGCCTGCCGCCCGAGGGGCTGATCCGGGAACTGGCAGCCTATCTCGCTGTCGATCGAGGGGGGAGCTGATGGCTCGGGAAGCCGATCTGTACGGACCGCTGGACACCGCCTTTGCCGATTTCCTCTGCCGCCTGGCCAAGGGGGGGCACGCGGTGCTGCGTCCCCTGGCCCTGGCCCTGAGCCGGGCCACGGCGGAAGGTCACCTCTGCCTTCCCCTGGCCGAGCTGGTTTCCCCCGGCGAACTGGCCGCCACGGTGACCGCCCTGGCGGCGACGGGGGTGGTGGGTGAGCCGGGCGGGCGCTGTCCGCTGATCCTGGACCGGGATAACCGGCTCTACCTGTACCGTTACTGGCAGTACGAGCGGGAGCTGGCTGCCGGCCTGCTCCTGCGGGCCGGGGCGCGGGGGCTGTCCGTGGACGAGGCGCTCCTGGCCGATGGGCTGCGGCGGCTGTTCGGGCCCCTTCCGGCAGGAGAACCCGACTGGCAGCGGATTGCCGCGGCAGCCGCCCTGTGGAGCCGGTTCTGTGTCATTTCCGGCGGGCCCGGCACCGGCAAGACGACCACCGTGGTGAAGATTCTCGCCCTGCTCCTGGAGCAGGGCGGCCCGGCGCCCCTGCGCATGGCCCTGGCTGCGCCCACGGGCAAGGCGGCGGCCCGGTTGAGCGGGGCCATCCATCGGGCAACGGCCGGGCTGGCCACGGCGCCGTCGGTGCAGGCGGCCATTCCCGACGGGGTGACCACCATCCACCGCCTCCTGGGGGTTGTGCCCGGCACGACGGCTTTCCGCCACCATGGGGGCAATCCCCTGCCCTTTGACCTGGTGGTGATCGACGAGGCGTCCATGGTTTCCCTGCCGCTCATGGCCAGACTGGTGGCGGCCCTGCCGCCCGAGGGGCGGCTGCTGCTTCTGGGGGACCGGGATCAGCTTTCCTCCGTGGAGCCGGGTGCGGTGCTGGGCGATATCTGCGGAACCGGCGAACCGGAAGGGGCTTCGCCGGGGTTCCGCCGCTATCTGGAGCGGGTGACCGGCGCCCCGCCCGAATCCTTGCCGGGGGAGGGGGGCGGCGCCCTGGCCGATTCCCTGGTGGTGCTGCGCCGGAACTTCCGCTTTGCCGCGGAAAGCGCCATCGGCCGGCTCAGCCGGGCCATCAATGCCGGGGATGGCCGGGCAGTCCAGGACGTTCTGGAAGCCGGCGGCGAAGAGGTCTCCTGGCGGGAACTGCCCGGGCCCGCCGCTCTGGCTGCGGTCCTGGAACCGCACCTGGTGGCAGGGTATGGCGACTACCTGGCCGAAGCGGAACCCCTGGCCGCCCTGGCCGCCTTCGAGCGCTTCCGGGTTCTCTGCGCCCTGCGCCAGGGACGGTACGGGGTGGCAGGACTGAACAGCCTCATCGAACGGGTCCTGGCCGGCCGGGGATTGCTCGTCCCACGGGGGGACTGGTATCGGGGCAGACCGGTGTTGATTACGGTCAATGATCATGCCCAGGGCCTGTTCAATGGCGATACGGGCATTGCCTTGCCCGATCCGGAGCAGCCCGACCGTCTGGCGGTGTGGTTTGCCGACGGCCGGGGCGGGGTGCGGCCGGTGGCGCCCCTGCGCCTGCCGTGCCATGAAACGGCCTTTGCCGTGACCGTGCACAAGAGCCAGGGGTCCGAGTTCGAGGGGGTGCTGCTGGTGCTGCCCGGGGCTGACTCCCCTGTGCTTACCAGGGAGCTGCTCTATACGGGGGTGACCCGTGCCCGGCAGCGGGTGGAACTCTGGGGGGACCGGGAGCTGCTGGCCCGCGCCCTGACCAGGCGGGTGGAGCGGCGGTCCGGTCTGGGTTCGCTGCTCCGGTCTCCTGCCGGTCCCTGATTGCCCCGGCCGCCGCGCTCAGGCAGGCATTCAGGTCCTGGTTCGTTCCGGTTCGGGAGGTTCGGATGGGGTGGAGTGCTGGGGAAAGTCGGGGTAGTGCCGGGTCAGGCAGTCGGGGCAGATGCCGTGGGAAAAGAGCAGTTCCCCCTGTTCGGCCAGGAACTGTTCGATCTTGTTCCAGAAGCCCCGGTTGTCACGGACCTTTTTGCAGTGGCTGCAGATGGGGATAACGTCTTCAGGGCTCTTCGTGGCGGTCAGGGTCCGGTGCAGGGTTCGCAGCAGCTGTCGCCGCTTGCGCTCCTGCTGCTTCCTCTGGGTAATGTCCAGGGCGCTTCCTTCCAGGGCGACCAGCTGTCCCGCATGATTGCGCCGGCCGTGCACCTGCAGGGTGAACCAGCGGATGCCGCCCTGTTTGTGCAGGATGGGAAAGGTGTGGCTGCGCCGTCCCTCGTCGGACAGCAGGCGCCGGTACGTCCGTTCGAAACGGGTCTGCCAGGCGGGGAAGAGCAGGTCGCGGAGCAGCGTCGGCTGCTGGTACCAGTCCCGGGGTGGAATCCCGGTCATTTCCAGCACCGAGGGGCTGATGTACTCGCAGGTGCCTGCAGGGACGGCAATGCGGAACTGCAGCGAGTCGGCCGGGCCGGTGACGCCGCTGCCGCACTCCCTGATGCGGTCCCGGTCCCTGCGTTCCTGGGGGGTCCCGTGTTGTCGGTCCAGTTCCTGGATCATGCCGAAGATGCTGCCGGATCCGGCC
>CAYSWG010000324.1:0-2637 GCA_964434465.1 uncultured Geobacteraceae bacterium | reverse complement strand
GTAATGCCCCATTTGTTTTTTTCGACGACAAAAGCCTCCCAAATGTCAAAGATCATTTATAAATAAAATAAGTACAAGATGATGTCATCTTATCGTCATCTCTGCTTTTCTTGCTATTTTGATGAGGTTGAGAAGTTTGTTTTCTCCTAAGGGCAGAACGAGCTGTGCTGCTTCTGCTGGCGTTATTCCTTTGAGCGTCGTATGAGGATTGACATAGTTGTGCATCATCCTTTGTAGCACGAGTGCTGCTTGTGCTCCTGCGCTACTTTGAAAGACATCAAGACTTGCCATGCGTCGTTCAATTTCTCGATTGTATCGTTCGATGGGATTATTGTTGTGTTTCCGTCCATATTTTTTGCAAGCAATGGGCACTCCGAATTCTAGTTTTGTTATGCGCCACAGCGTCTTCCTCCACGCAGTTTCATAATTCTTGAATCTATCGCTGACAAAGGTAATGAGCTTACGTTTCTTTGTGGGCAGTGTTTTTTGTTGATAGTAAACTATCATTATTTGCGCATAACACCACTCTTTTATTACTTTGAGAAACTTGTAGCACGCTTTTAGCGTGCGATTCTCGACGAAAGATTCCGAAAGAATGAATTTTGTTTTTCGATCAATGGCATTCATGTCGTAGTGAAACGTTCCTTTGACATTGATGTATTTTTCATCGTAGTGGATGCTGCCCTTAATCGTTGGAGTACCAAATCGCGTTTCGTTTTTTTTAAGAGGTGAGCGTATTTTACTACCCATTGTCTAATAGTCCATCGCGTCACTTTTTTATCATCATGTTGATGCAAGTGCTCGCGTACTTTTGCAAGTGATGCGCTGTCAGAATATTCGTGCAACGCACGAACGATCTGCTCAGGGGTTGAGCGCATTTTCTTAAAACCGTCATCAATAACAAACCATTTGTTACAAGCATGACAGAAGAACTTCTGTTTTTTCCCCGAGGCGTTGTGTCGAAATCCTTTACGAACAATATCATGAGATCCACAAAAATCACAGTTAATCAATGTTTCATCACCAAAAATTCAAAGTATACTCAACTATTTAAAGATGACGATAAATAGACTTTATCTTTCCGCAGAAACGTTACTAAACCAGATACTCAGTTTCTCAAAATTAGAATATCTCCCAGAAAAAACTGCACGGAAATCCGCTTTTCTTAGCAGATGGAAGAATTCGACAAGTTGACACTTTATTTGTACCTGCTAACCAGCTGTGATAGCTGTCTTGAGACTTGAGAAGAGCTCAAAGCCCTGCTGTCGCCATGTAGCGAGCATAGTCATGATACGTTCCATCGTCGCAGCCCCTTTCGGGCGGCGCAAGCCGCCGATGATCTTGCGTTGCACAACGAGCTCGCGCAACGCTCGCTCGGCGGTATTGTTGGTCGGTTCGACTTCCGGATAATCAATGCAGGTGAACCATTCATTGAGGCCGTTCGTCACTTTCGTGACGAACCGTTTTGTGCCATCGTAATGCGTGAGTCTTGTCAATAGGTACTTGAGATACCGCAGCAGTCCTTTCTTGATCGCTTGCCGTGTGGCAGACGGTGGCGGCTTCTCGCGAACCGCGCGTATTTGTGCAAAGAGCGCTTTGAATCCGGCGTAGATTCTCTTCGTGAGCGGGTTGTCGGCGGCGATCTGCTTGATTTCTCGTAAGAGATGCGCCCAGCATCGCTGGACGATGCTGAACTGGTAGTATGCGTTCCAACCGTCGCACACGATCTTGCCGGTGAAATCCTCGCCAAGTATTTCTCGCGGGACATGACCGCCTCTGCTTGGCCGGATCACAAAGACTGTCTCAGCGTCGGTGACAAACACCCAGATCCACCACTTCTTGCCATCAAGGTGCATGCCAGTCTCATCAACGTGGATGGTCTTTGCGTTGCGCAAGCGCCCAAGCAGTAATATGTATTCGGGTTGGAGCTTTGCTCCAACCTGCTCGGTGATATTCATCACCGCGACATTGCTCACATCAACGCCATGGGATCGGCGCAGGGCGTTTGTGACCTTGCGCAGCGGAAGACGATCATCATACTTGAGCAAAGTCACGTGCGCTTGCAGATTCTCTCCGAACATGCCCGACGGCAAACCATGATTTGCCGTGATGTGCTGCTTGCAATGATCGCAACGGTAGTGCGCAATGAGATGTTCGGTCACGCGTACGGGCTGCGGCTCCGGAATCTCCTCGATGACGCGGCGCTCCATGCGATACGGCTCGCCGAGAGGCGAACAACAATGCGGGCATAGGTCCTCCCGATGCTCGACCGACTCACTCGGCGCTGGCTGTTCTCGCTCGTAGCGAGGATGCCCTTGCGGAGCGCCCAGCCGCCCTGTGGGCGGCTTCGGGTCTCGCTTCTTCTTGCTCAGACTCGGTGGAGTATGGGCGTTGTCGTATGCGGTAAGATGGCGTTCAAGCGCAGTAATGCGCTCTTCTTGCGCCAGAATAATTGCTATCAGCTCTCCTTTTGAGAGCTGACGAAGTGCTCGCTTGTCCATCGCTATTAACATAGTCGCTACTGATGATTCAGCGGGACGCTACTACTTCAGACTTTCGGTTCGTTAGCAGGTACGCTTTTGGTAGTGACGTTTTTTTGTTTGTCAATCAAAGCTACAAGAAATGCCTTGAGAAGGA
>CAYSWG010000323.1:0-2638 GCA_964434465.1 uncultured Geobacteraceae bacterium | reverse complement strand
GCCGGATGTGGCGCCGACGATGTTCATCTTCTGGCCACGCTCTTTGAGCAGGTACTCGAACAGATTGCCCAGGAGTTGCAGGGCGATGTCCTTGAAAGCAAGGGTTGGGCCGTGGAACAGTTCGAGGATGAATACATCGCCCTTCTTGACGGTGGGGGTGATGTCGGGATGATCGAAATTGTCGTAGGAGCGGTTGATGAGCTCATGCAGGTCCGTCGCGGGGATATCGTCGCAGAAGAGGGAGATGATCCTGAAGGCCAGTTCACGGTAGGGGAGCAGACGCCATGCGGCAAGCTCCTCATGGTTGATATGGGGAATCGTTTCGGGGAGTATGAGTCCGCCGTCGGTTGCAAGCCCCATCATTACGGCGTCTTTAAAGGAAATCGGTAAAATGCCGCCCCTGGTGCTGATGTAGTTCATGGTCGCAACTGACCCCTTTCTGGTGGTGTGATCCGGGAAAATCCTCTGTTCCTGCATCCGCAGGATGAGCAAAGACTAGCAGGTATCGAAACAAATGTGAAGCTGTTTGCACTCTTAGCACTGCGTAACCTGGCGCATCCGCCCCGGTATGTTGACTGCTCATCGCTTTACAATTTGCAGATCTCTGGAGTATTCTGCAGACACTTGTACCGCAACCAGGGGAGAACATGTCACTGCGCATCAAAATACTGCCTGAACATCTAACCAACAAGATTGCTGCGGGTGAGGTGGTCGAACGGCCGGCATCGGCAGTAAAGGAGTTGGCGGAGAACGCCCTTGATGCCGGTGCGACGGAAATTGTCGTTGAACTTGAAGGTGGTGGCAAGCGGCTTATTAAAGTGAGTGATAACGGGTGTGGCATGTCCCGGGAAGACGCCCTGCTGGCCCTGGAGCGGCACGCGACCAGCAAGATTCTCGTAGAGGAGGACCTGCTTGCCATAGGAACTCTGGGGTTCCGTGGTGAAGCGTTGCCGTCCCTTGCATCGGTTTCCCGCTTTCTGCTGGCCAGTAAAGAAGGTGATACCCTGGCTGGTACGGAAATTTATTGTGAAGGTGGCAGGATCAGGGAGGTGAAGGACCGGGGGATGGCCGCAGGGACTCTGGTGGAGATCCGTAACCTGTTTTTCAATACGCCGGCACGGTTGAAGTTTCTGAAAAGTCGCGAGACCGAAGCCGGTCACGTGGCTGAACAGGTTACCCGGTTGGCCCTGTCACGACCTGATGTGCGCTTCACCCACATCAGCGAAGGCAAGGTTGTGTTCAAGGCATTGGCCGGATCACTGTTGAACAGGATTGCCGACGTACTCGGCCGGAACATCAGCAACGAACTCTTTCCGGTTGACGGAATGGCTGCGGGCCTGCGATTGGACGGCTATGCGGGCAGGCCCGAATGCAACCGTGCGGGGACAAGCCATCTGTATACTTTTGTTAATGGCAGGTTCGTGCGCGACAGAGTGTTTCAGCACGGTATCATGCAAGCCTACCGACGCTTTCTGGAGCGGGGTCGCTATCCGGTTGCGGTGTTGTTCCTTACGATACCACCCGGAGATGTGGATGTGAATGTGCACCCGACCAAGCACGAAGTGCGCTTCAGGCATCAGGCGGAGGTCCATGATTTTATTGCGTTTACTCTGGAGAAAATGCTGCAGGCGACACCCTGGGTGCGCCGGGCGGCCGTTGTTGTTCCATCGCCTTCTTTGCCGCCAGTGGCACATGCTGCGACCGGTGGCAGCATCAAAGAGGCCCCCAGTGTCTATCAGCCTGGTCTGCCCGCAGCCATGCAGCGGACGCCTGAGTACGCTGTACCGTCTCTGGAAGCGGTGGAGGTTCTTCAGGAGGCCCCGGTTTCGGCGACGGTCTCTCAGGGGTTCTTTTCCAGCCTGCGGGTGCTTGGCTGTTATGCCGGTGCGTATCTGCTCTGCCAGGACGGGGACGACCTAATCCTCATCGATCAGCATGCCGCCCACGAGCGAATTCTTTTCGAACAGTTGAAACAGCAGTTTGCCAGTGGGACGGTCGAATCCCAGGGGATGCTCTTCCCCCAGGTGCTGGAGTTTACCCCCGGCGAAAATCAGTTACTGGGCATCCATCTGGAAAGTTTGCACAAAATTGGTTTTGTCCTGGAGGATTTTGGTGGATGCTCACGCAAGGTCCAGGCAGTGCCCCGCATTATTGCTGCCGGCCCGTGGGAGGGAGTCTTGCGGGATATCCTCGCTGAATTGACCACAATTGGCCGCAGTCACTGCTTTGCTGATCTCGTAGAAGACTTCCTGATGCGTCTGGCGTGTCACAGTGTAATCCGTGGAGGCACCATGCTGGATAGTGTTGAAGTCACTGCCCTGCTTTCCGGTCTCGATTCGGTCGGGTTTGCCAGTAACTGTCCCCATGGCAGGCCGGTTTATCGCAGAATCAGCAGGACTGACGTGGAACGGATGTTCAAGAGGGCATGACGTGACGACTGCCGCTGCTCTTACGAAATTGATCATTGTTCTCGGGCCAACGGCTTCCGGCAAAAGTGAACTGGCCGTCCGTCTGGCGGAGCGGGTTTCGGGGGAAATCGTCAATGCCGATTCCCTGCAGATTTACCGGCACCTGGATATCGGCACGGCAAAGCCTTCCGCTGATCTGCGGCGACGGGTTCTTCACCATCTGCTGGATG
>CAYSWG010000322.1:0-2640 GCA_964434465.1 uncultured Geobacteraceae bacterium | reverse complement strand
CGGCCAGAGTATACCATCATCAAAAAGGGGTGTAAAGCAGATTGTGCCGATTTTTATCGGTTTTGGCACAGAGATTGAAGAGGGCCGAACCCATCCGGGCCGGTCCGTCCGTCAGGACGGGAAATAACGCGCCGCAATCGCGTCCCAGGAACCCTGCTCCTTGAGGATCAGATCGCAGACCTCCCGCACCGCCCCCCAACCGCCGCTGTTCCGGGCCACGTAGTGCACGCGGGGCAGCACATCGGGCACGGCATCGGCGGGCGCCACAGCAAACCCCACCCGGCAGAGCAGGGGAAGGTCGATGACGTCATCGCCCATATAGGCCACCTGGTGGTCGGCGAGGCCGGTCCTGGCCAGGATCTCCCGGTAGGGCCCGGTCTTGTCCAGGGCCCCCTGGTACACGTGCTCGATGCCCAGCTCGACCGCCCGATTCACCACCACCCTGGACGACCTCCCGGAAATGATGCCGACGATGATTCCGGAACGCTGCAGCATTTTTATTCCGTGGCCGTCCTTGACGTTGAAAAACTTGCTCTCCACGCCATTGGCGTCATAGACGATGCGCCCGTCAGTCAGCACCCCGTCCACATCCAGCAGCAACAATTTAACCGGCAGTATCCGTTCCCGCATCAGGCAAGCCCCGCTTTCAGAAGATCGTGCAGATGCAGTATGCCGACCGGTTGTGCCGTGGCCGCATCGGCGAAAACAAACAACGAAGTAATGGAATGCTCCTCCATGCGCTGCAGAGCCCTGGCAGCAAGGTCGGCGGCAAGAATCCGTTTGGGATTGCGTTTCATGAGGGAACCGGCCGTCGTCCCGAGAATATCGTCCCCCCGTTCCAGGGCGCGTCGCAGGTCGCCGTCGGTAATCACGCCGCACAGGGCGCCCGCACCATCAACAACACCGGTAATGCCGAGTCCCCGGGAGGTGATGACGAACAGGGCATCGCGCATGAGGGTCGTTTCGGAAACCAGCGGCATCCGATCGCCCGTGTGCATGAGGTCTTCCACACGAAGCAGCAGTTTCTTGCCCAGGGCCCCACCGGGGTGGAACAGGGCGAAGTCCTCGGCCTTGAAGCCCCGTTGGACGAGGAGGGCCACGGCGAGGGCGTCGCCCATGGCCAGGGTTGCCGTCGTGGAAGCGGTGGGCGCCAGCCCCAGGGGACAGGCTTCCTCCTTGACGTTGATTTCCAGAAAGATATCGGCGCTCTGGGCCAGGGTCGACGTACGGCTGCCCGACAGGGCAACCAGGCTGACGCCGATGCGCCTGATGGCGGGCAGAATGCGCAGCACTTCTTCGGTTTCTCCGCTGTTGGAGACGGCAATGACCACATCGCCCCGCATGATCATGCCCAGATCGCCGTGGATCCCCTCAGCCGGATGGAGAAAGAACGCGGGAGTCCCGGTGGAGGCGAGAGTCGAAGCGATCTTCTGGCAGATGATCCCTGACTTGCCCATACCGGTCACGACAACGCGCCCCTGAGCGGCCATGATCAACTCCACGGCCTGGGTAAAACCGCCGTCCAGGCTGTCGGCCAGGGCCAGGAGCGCTTCGGCTTCTACCCTGATAACTCTCCGTGCTTCTTCAAGAATCGGCATATCCGGAACCTTTCGACCTGGCAGGGGCATGTGCAGTCATCCGGCGGTCTCTCCGGCTGCCTTTCCATCCCCTCGCCAGGGTCAAGACAGAAAAGGGGAGTGCACCGGAATCCTGCCGCCCCGCTGCAACTCCCCTGAGCGTTGCGCTACTTCACTATTGCGTCGATGGCCTTCAGTTTCTTCAACAGTGCCGGCAGATCGTCGAGCCTGAGGGAATTGGGGCCATCGCACAGGGCCTTGTCCGGATCTTCGTGCACCTCGAGGAACAACCCGTCCAGGCCGGTTGCAACGGCGGCACGGGACAGGTACTCCACGAATTCCCGCTGACCGCCGGAAGAGCCCCCCAGTCCGCCGGGCAACTGGACACTGTGGGTGGCGTCGTAGACCACCGGATAACCGATCTGCCGCATGATGGGCAGACTGCGCATGTCCGACACCAGGTTATTGTACCCGAAGCTGACACCGCGCTCCGTGAGGATCAACCGGGAATTTCCGGCCGAGAGGGCTTTTTCCACCACATTGCGCATATCCCAGGGGGCGAGAAACTGCCCCTTCTTGATATTGACCACCCGGCCGCTGCGGGCCGCCGCATGGATGAGGTCGGTCTGCCGGCAGAGAAACGCCGGTATCTGCAGCACATCGGCAACATCCGCCACGGGGCCGATTTCCTCCATGCCGTGCACGTCGGTCAGTACGGGAACGGCCAGGGATTCCTTGACCTTGGCGAGAATGCGCAGCCCCTCCCGCAGGCCCGGCCCCCGGAATGCCGTGGCGGAGGTCCGGTTTGCCTTGTCGTAGGATGCCTTGAACACCAGGGGCATGGACAGTCCGTTGCAGATGGTCATCAGCCGCTCGGCGGCACGGAGCGTCAAAGTCTCGTTCTCGATGACACAGGGCCCGGCGATGAGCACCAGCGGGCGGTTACCGCCGATTTTCACGGGGCCGATTGCAATTTCCTTGACCACAAGACCTCCTCTAGCAGCCACGGGCCAATGCCGCGGCGATCACCCCGGGTCCGCTGATGATCACGCTTGGCTTGGCG
>CAYSWG010000321.1:0-2670 GCA_964434465.1 uncultured Geobacteraceae bacterium | reverse complement strand
GGTACTCGTCGTTCCCGGCGCTATGGTGTTGGGCGCAAAGACCTTGGTCCCGGTCAAGGCACTGTACTGTACTGTTAATGTTGCCTGTGCAACATTCCCTGTCCCCGTGCTCGCCGTAACCGCGCCGGTTGTATTGACATAGACACCGGGTGTATTCGAAGTGACTGCGGTCACATTAAAAGTGCATGATGCACCTGCTCCCAGCAGGCCTGATGCCAGTGTTATCGTATTTGAGCCTGATACCGTAAGCGTGCTACCTGCTCCACATACATTGTTCTGTGTGCCGTTAGTTGCCGTAACGTTCGCCGGCAGCACGTCCGTAAACGCAACATTGTTGATAGCGGCGTTATGCGGATTGGTGACCGTGAACTGGAGCGTAGTCGTCCCTCCCGCAACGATAGGCGTTGTGAGGAACTGTTTTGACAGAGCTGGGGGTCTCGACGGAACCGCCAACGTCGCCGTTGCCGGCGATGTTGTTCCTGCATTGATGGTGGAGACGGAACCTGTGCTGTTCAGCTTGTTCCCAATTGTGGATGCAGTGACATTGACCGTGTATTGACACGTTGTATTGGCGGGAACCGTGCCTCCCGTCAGCGTCAAGGAATTCCCGTTATTCGCCGCTGTCAGCGTGCCGGTGCAGCCTGCTCCGCTGATCGTCGGGTTCGCGCTCCCCGCGTTCACCATCCCTCCAGGATAGGTATCAGTGAACGATACGCCGGTCGTAGCGTCCGAATTGGTATTCTGCAGCGTAACGGTCAGGACAGAGGGATCGCCCATATAGATCGGAGACACGGAAAACGACTTTGTAGCAATGAGTTTCGTCCGTATGATATTGCTGTCGCTCGCTGTCGCGGCCACTCCTGAAACCGTTACCGTTGCGGTATTCGTCAACATGCCAACCGGACTGCCGGAACTGAGTGTCGCATTGATCGAAAATGTGACGCTGCTGTTGATCGGCATGTTCGGGATGGTGATACCCGCGCCTTGCATGGCAGCTACAGTCGGAGACGCCGGACAGGTCGCACCGCCGGCTGCTGAACACGAAACACTGTTCGCTGTCAGACTCGCGACTGCCGGATCCCTGAATACCGCGCCGGTTAATACATCGCCGGTCGTATTCGTAATGGTAACCGCGTAAACCGTGGTATCCCCTGGTGTAATGTACGTCAGCGCATCAGCCTTGGATATTGTCGGCAAGACCACGATCGAAACGCTCCCCTGAATGACCGTTGGCGCATTGCACTTGGATTTCGTATTCGGAACCGGATCCGCAATGGAATTGCATGTTCCGCCGGTCGGACTCGCCTGGTTGTCCCAGCTCACAACAAAAGGGATATACAGCTTTCCGGAACTGCCGGCAAGCGCCTGGCAGGGCACGGTGACATTATTCATGCGCAGCACCCCTGACCCGGTGCCGCCGATCGTGTTGTTGCCGTCACCGCAGCCGTCTCCATCGAGGTTCAGAAAAGGACTGACGAGCGGCAGTATCGCCACCGAACAGCTGGTTGCTCCTCCGTTATTGACCGTCTTTTGCGGATCCTTTCCATCGTTTGACACGAAAATTCCGATATCCCACCGGTTCGGTGACGCAAAGTTAACCGTAGCATCGAGATCAAGTGTAAGAGGACTTCCGCCCACGCAGCCGGTAGGGCCTGCTACCACCTGCAGATTGGTGATGGAGACATCGTTCGCTGTGCAGTTCAGATCAGAACCGAACCGCTGACCGGCACATTCGGTAAGTCCGTAGGAATGAGCATCCCGAGCCCCTGCATGAATCGCTGCTGCCGCCAGGCAGCACATGAGCACCCAGCAGCTGAGATATCTGATCAGTGTTCCCTTGCCATGCATATACGCCATACCTATCTGTTCTGCTCCTCCATCAGTCTCTCGCTATTCCACCTCATCGCCGTTCGGGCGCAGCCGCCTCCTCTGTCGTCTTCTCCGTCAGCTTGTCTGCCGGCGGTGCATTCTGCGTTTCGCCCTTCACGAACAGGGGCAGCAGGTCTTCATCGAACTTGTATCTCAGGCGGACGTATGGCCCTCTGTTGGTGTAACCGCCGGACGAGAGGTCGTCATCCTGAAACCCCGTGACATTATAGCCGCACGAAACCCAGAGGTTCTTCGCCGCATTATACCCCACCTCAGCGCCGACGCCGTACTGAACGCTCCGCACGAGCCCGCTGAAGAGAGCGCTCGCGAGAAGACCGACGTCCCATTTCTCGGCTATGTCATAGAGTGCTCTAAGGCTGAGGAGATGCGCGCTGCTCGTGCTCGAAATGCCGCCGGACGTTTCGTACAGGAGCTTGCCTGCATACCTGCCGCTCAGCACAAGGGATGCCAGCGGCTGATAATTGAGATGGAGGGAGAGGATATTCACGCTTCGCCTGCTTCCTGCTCCGTTGTAGCTCCCCTCTTTTTCATACCGGTACTCATACTTTGCGAGGAGGTTCCAGACATTCGAATCGACCGGTCTCAGCGCTGCGCCGACCTGCAGTCTCGCCTGCACCCGGTCGGCGGTCCCCTCCTTGCCCTCGGTCACGTCGATCGCGTATCTGCCGAGCAGGGTGAGGGCCTTGCTGTATTTGTAGGCAACGCCGAGCGTGTGAAGGAACGTATCGCTCTGCTGGCTCGTCCTTCCCTCGAACCGCACCGTCCCCTTCCAGAACGGGC
>CAYSWG010000320.1:0-2672 GCA_964434465.1 uncultured Geobacteraceae bacterium | reverse complement strand
ATTCGTTGACTATGAAGGAGAACTATACTACAATATAAAGGAAGACAATGAATGCTATAAATGGATGGGGGAGTGGTTTATACCTATAAACGAATCCATGTTTGATAATAGCCTGTTTGATCTATGATAAATAAGGTAGGATCACCTTGTGAGTGCTCTACCTTATTTTATTGGAGGGTATACATGAAAGACATTGAATTTATTATTGATAGATACTTGAATGAGGCGAAAGACATCACAAGTATGGTATTTGATAAAAAGTTTTCAATTCTTCCCAAAGACGATCTTGGGAGGACAGACTATCAAGTGAAGAGATTGAAGAAAGCAGGGTTTTCTGATTCGGAAATCAAAGCATACCGAAAGAAACTGAAAGAGTCGGCAATCAAACAATTGAACCAAGATTACCGAGAGGAAGATGATACTTTTATTGGTATTATCTTCTCCGCTAATATAGACAATGACAGGTTCACATCAAAACTTCACAGAGAAATGATGTAATAACAAATCCCCTTCTACCGATAATAGAAGGGGATTTGTTTTATAGCCTACCAATCATTAGTTGTTTCACCTCACTGATAACTTCTGCTCATGTACTCATTCTGTAAATCCCGTAGAACCCTCACATTTAGGATATCTACTACCCATACTTTTATAACTATTTGTCATTACTTCATATTCATGCCCTTTATCACATCTTACCCTTACTTTCTTTGCCACTGCGACATATTGTCAACACCATTGAGATTAGAATATCCTAACAAAAAAATCCTTTACACTCCACCCAAAACTGTAATATAATACGGATATCCAACAAAGGGTAACATTATGAAAATGATTGTGAAAAAGAAAAACATTTCAGCGATACTTTATTTGAATTATGAATATTATAGATGTTAAAATCAACCATAAGTATAAACTCTGTTCCCTAGAACAAGCGGAACAGATCAACCATACTATTGATGGACCGGGTATTGTTCGAGGAATGAAAAAGTTTTTCGGTACCACAGTAACAGTCACATTCATAACCAGTGCCATCAGATCCACAAAAAGAAGAATCAAAATCAAAGAAGATAATGGGGAATCAGTATGGGCATATCAATGGCTAGAGAAAGAGATGATCATCAAGGAGCACTTCAATGAAAATCTATTCAACATCGACTGACGAAGTAAATAGTATGACTCCATACATTTATTTCTGGCAATAGAGTTGTTATCTCTGACCCTATTATATAATTGTCTGACACTTGACATCCCTTTATATTGTTTTAGCATGAGCAGTATAACAGAAATCAATAGAGAAGTAAAGAAGAAAAATAGTCGATCAGGATAGTCATAAGGGAAAAATAGAGGGGTTTTAGGGGGTTTTACGGTAGCGTAAGCCCCCATTTTTATTAGATAAAATAGTAGTGAATTAGAGTAAAAATTGGCATGGTTTTTGAGGTCATTTATACCCCCTATTGTGAGGGTTTAGAGTGTAATAGTCACCCAAAATGTGTCAAAATGTGTCAAAAATGAGCAAGTCACAAATTAGGAAATCCTTTGATACCAAAGGGTTTGGGTTGTGTGAGAGTATTTTCATTTTGCAAACCCTTATGCCACAAGGGAATGATGTCTTTCTTCCACTCCTTCTGGTATAAACACCCTCCCTATTTGGTGTCATTTTTCATTAGAAGTCCCTGAAAACTGCCGTCACAGAGAAAACTAACTAAAAAAGTAATATTTCAGCAAAAACCATGCCACGAAAGGGTATTTTTATACTGGCTGGCGGTCAAACTCGTCAACGAAGGCGAAAAAACGCGAAAAACGGGCATATTTCGTAATTTTTGGCGAGATAAACAAAAATCCCCTACATCCAAGGGACATAGGGGATTTTCTGGCAATTTATGATGTCGTAGTTTTATTATTGGGCAATCAGCCCTGATCTCTGATTTTATTCATAAGTGCATTCTCCATCCAGTTGGCGGGAGGGTTGACGTTATTTGTAGCGCAAAATCTCCTTGGTGCCGTCATCATACGCAATTTTTGCGCCATCCAAAACATCCATCATTTTTTGTTCATCGTCTTGGCAACCATTACAGAGACGGAATCCCATGACAGGTTTGCTATCATTCTTGGTGGTGGGTTTCCCGCAATTGATGCAGTTCATAGGACAATCTACTTTCGTTATTCAGCGTCAGCAGTGGGTTCTTCCAGTTCGCCAGCCTCGGCATCCTTGTGAAGTTTGGCAAGGCATTTCTTACAGGTGACAGCAGTAGCGTCAGCGGTCATGACGAGGGGGTTTTTCTTGGCGCGAACGGCACAAACGGGTTCAACTTCGTTCTTCATCAGGTGGACAACAGCAAATTTAGCCATGGTATGTTCCTTTCGTAAGGGGGAGGGTTTAGGGTGTTTCGTCTCAATCACAACTACAGAGTAGCATAACCTGTTTTGGGGTTCAAGGGGAAAATGATTAGAAGTTTTTTAGTGAAAATTTTCCTTTTCTCTGGGATAAAATACAGCATAGCATAGGTATGGATGGAATGCAAGGATAAAATTGGCACTCCCCTAGAGACAAAACCACACCTTGAATTATATGATTTTCGTAATGTCTTGATATATAAGGGGTGGCAGAGTTTTGACCTAATTTTGGGGTAGGCTGAATGGTATCTTTTTGACTCCGACCCTAGAGCAAA
>CAYSWG010000319.1:0-2677 GCA_964434465.1 uncultured Geobacteraceae bacterium | reverse complement strand
GGTAGAGGCTGTTCGTCTGCGCCTCCCGGTCCCGAACCGCTTCGGACCGCTCGCGGGCCTTGGAGACGAGGGAGCTGATGATCACGCCCACGGTGAACAGCGCGACAAAGGTGATGATGTACTGCGTGTCGGCCACCGCAAAGGTCAGGCGTGGCGGGACAAAGAAAAAGTTGAAAGCAAGGACACCGAGGAAGGCGGTGAAGATTGCGGGTTTCCGGCCGAGACGGAGCGCGGCCACCACGACCACCAGCAGATAGATCATGACCATGTTGGCCGGCTGAAGAAACGGACGCACCAGCATGCTCACCAGGGTTGCCGCAGCAACCAGGACAAGACTTACCAGGTACCCTGACAGGGAAATCACTCTTTTCGGTTTAGCGACGGTGGGCTCCGGTTTCAGCGTGGCTGGGTCAATGCTTACCACATGCACGTCAATTGCACCGCTCAGACGGATTATCTGGTCAACGGTGGGGGGATGCAGGAATTCGCGCCAGCGCGGTTTGGAGGGCTTACCGACCACGATTTTGGTGGCGTTGTGTCTGACGGCATACTGGATGGCAGCGGCGGCCACCGAGGTTGCCGACACGGTAGCTACCTGTGCCCCGAGACTTTCGGCCAGCCGAAGGTCCTTCCAGACCCGTTCCCGGTTTTCCTGTGCATGCTTGCCGCCGCCGGGGGTTTCGATGTACACCGTGTGCCAGGTGGCGTTCATCTCGTCCGCAAGATGGCGGGTTTTGCGGATCAGACTTTCGCTGAAAGGGCTGCCGCTGATGCAGACCATGAGCCGTTCGGCAGCGGGCCACGGGCCGGGGATGGCCCGTGTCTCCATATAGGCCCGCATCTCGTCATCCACCCGGGCTGCCGCGCGCCGCAATGACAACTCGCGCAGCGCAATAAGGTTGCCGGTACGAAAAAATTTTTCAGCGGCCCAGGCGGCCTGTTCCGGGATGTACACCTTCCCTTCGTGCAGCCGCTGCAGCAGGTCATCCGGCGAGATATCAACGAGGCGGATCTCTGCGGCATGATCCAGCAGGCTGTCGGGAACCGTCTCGCGCACGGCCACGCCGGTAATCTGGGCAACGATGTCTTTCAGGCTGTCGAAATGCTGGACGTTGACCGTGGTGTAGACATCGATGCCGGCAGCCAGAAGCTCCTCCACGTCCTGCCAGCGCTTTTCGTGCCGTGAACCGGGGGCGTTGGTGTGGGCCAGTTCGTCCACCAGGGCGATCTGTGGGCTCCGGGCAAGGACAGCATCGATGTCCATTTCCGGGAGCAATACCCCCTGGTATTCGATGTGTGCCTTGGAGATGCTTTCCAAACCTTCCAACAAGGCATCTGTTTCGGCGCGGCCGTGGGATTCCACGTAGGCCGCGACCACGTCCCGTCCCTCGCGTTTCCGCTGCCGGGCCGCCTCCAGCATGGTGTAGGTCTTTCCCACCCCGGCTGCATAGCCCAAGAAGATTCTCAACCGGCCCCGGCCGGTCTGTTCCTCCTCAGTTCTGGCGAGCTTGAGCATGGCTTCCGGTGAGGGGCGATTTTCGTCTGCATTGTTGGTCATTGCGCCAGTGTATCCAACACCAGGTTCAATGCAAGTACGTTTACCCGCGGCGCGCCCAGAAAGCCGAACTGACGGTCCTCAATGTTGCCGTTGACGAGCCTGGTGAGCACAGCATTGCTCATCCCGCGGGCCTTGGCGACGCGAGGAATCTGCAATGCAGCCGCCTCCGGCGTAATGTGAGGGTCAAGCCCGCTGGCCGAGGCCTGCACCATGTCGGCCGGGATCGGGCCGGTCAGGCCGGCGGCACGCAGGTTTTTCACCCGGCCAGCCACCGTTGTCAGGTAGGCAGGGTTGGTCGGCCCGGAGTTGGATCCGCCGGAGCCCGCCGGATTGTAGGCAAAATCAGGGGTCGCGGAAGGGCGAGGCCAGAAGTATTTCGGGTCGGAAAAGGGCTGGCTGATCAGACTGGAGCCGAGAATCTGACCGCTTGTATCCGTAATGAAGCTGCCATTGGCTTGTTGAGGGAATACGGTTTGGGCAATACCGGTGACGATGGCAGGGTAGATGCCGCCACAGATGACAGTGAAGGCGATGAGCATTGATATTGCGGGTTTTAGATCTTTCATATTCTATTTCCTTTGGCGATCCGTAGGGGCAACCCCGTGTGGTTGCCCTGAATTGGGCGGCCACACGGGGCCGCCCCTACAAAAATCAATTCACAGAATCCTTCCCACCACGAGATCAATTCCCTTGATCCCGACGAACGGCACGATAATTCCGCCAACTCCGTAGATGAGGAGGTTGTAAATAAGCAGCTTCTCAGCCGGCATCGGGCGGAATCTGGTCCCCTTCAGGGCCAGCGGCACCAGCAGGGGGATGATGAGGGCGTTGAAGATGACCGCCGAGAGGATGGCGCTGAAAGGGGTAGCCAGACGCATCACATTGAGCACTCCCAGTTGGGGGTAGATGGAGACCAGGGCCGCCGGGACGATGGCGAAATACTTGGCAATGTCGTTGGAAATACTGAAGGTGGTCAGGTTGCCCCGGGTCATCAAGATCTGTTTGCCGACCTCGACGATGTCCAGCAGCTTGGTCGGGTTGCTGTCCAGGTCGATGATATTGGCTGCTTCGCGGGCCGGCTGGGTGCCGGTGTTCATGGCCACCGCCACGTCGGCCTGG
>CAYSWG010000318.1:0-2692 GCA_964434465.1 uncultured Geobacteraceae bacterium | reverse complement strand
AGCCGGACATTGATCGTGGACATGCCCAGGGTACTCTGGGATTCCATATACTCAATACCATCGGCGGCGGCAATGGCCCGCTCCAGGGGCGTGGTAATGAAACCGCGCACCAATTCGGCATTGGCGCCCTCATAGACCGTGGTGACGGTCACGGTGGCATTTTCGCTCTGGGGATACTGGCGGACATTGACCGATCGGATCGCCTGCAGACCGGCAATGATGATGAGCAGATTGACCACCAGGGCAAGAACGGGCCGGCGGATAAACAGATCAGTGATTTTCATCGCTTAATTATTCTCCGGTTTCGGCGCCTGTTGGAATTGTGGCGCCAGGGCATTGTCCACCACCACCGTCTGTCCGTTACGCAGCTTGAACACACCCGTGCTGACCACGGTTTCTCCGGCCTTGACGCCGCTGGTAACCGCGACAAAATCGCCACGCTTCACCCCGAGCCTGACAAACTGCTGACGCAGGACCTTGCCCCCTTTCACCGTCTTGTCGTCGTCAACGATGAATACCGAATCGGCATATGGCGCATAGAGCACCGCGGTGGCAGGGATGGCAAGCACCTTCTCCCGAACCGGCAACCCAACCGATACCGTGACAAACATGCCCGGACGAAGCTGGTTCCGGCGATTGTCGATGGTTGCCTGCAGTTTCACATTACGGGTTTCCGCGTCAACCAAAGGATTCATGGCGGTAATACGGCCCATTACCGACAGACCGGGAAGCGCATCGCAGGTTACCCGAACCGGCAGACCGCTCTGCACCCGAGCCAACTGCTGTTGCGGCAATGAGAAGTCAACATGGAGCGGATCAAGGGATTGCAGCGTGACTATGGGATCCCCCTCCCGGAGTATCTGACCAAGATTCACCTGCCTGATACCCAGCTGTCCGGAAAAGGGGGCGCGGATTGTCTTCTTGGCAATGGCCGCCCGAATGATATTGGCCTGGGACACCGCCAACTGCCAGGCGGCGGTTGCCTTGTCATGGTCTGCCTGGGAAATGATCCGGCCCTCCAGCATTTTACCGGCACGCTCCAACTCTGCACGGGCCAGGGTGACCTGAGCCTCAGCCCCCGGCAACTGGGCCTGCTCGGACACGGCATCCTGACTGAGCAGCAACTCGCCCTTCTTGACCTCTTTGCCCGGGCTGAACGCAATGGCAAGTACTTTGCCGGGCAGCTCCGCGGCGACCGTCACCCCCTGCACCGCGGTCAGCGAACCGACTGCCGACAGCGTTGTCTCCCAGGACTCGGCAGTTACCGGTGTTGCCGTGACCGTTTCCGGCGGGGGGACATACTTCTTACCCTTATTGATCATGGTGCCGATCTGCAGGAATTTGACAGCGGCAAGCAGGCCGACAATAACGAGCAGTCCAAATACGGCAAACAGTATGCGCTTCTTCATGGTCGAAAGCTCCGTAAGATACCTATGCTGGAATAACTGCACTAAAAGCGATGTTCAGAAAGCATGTTCTCATGGCACCGCGACTGAATCACCCTGCCACCAGCCACCGCCCAGCGCTTGAAACAATGCCGCAGTATCGGCAAACCGGGCGGCACGGGTTGTAACCAGGCTGAGAAGGGCTTCCTGGTACTGGCGTTCCGCGTTGAGCAGGGAGAGATATTCCGTCGCGCCGATTTCGTATTTTCGCCGGGTCAACTCCAGCAGATCGCGGGCAGCCACCTCGGCGTCCGAGCGGGCGCGCAGCGCCTGCCCAGCCGACTCCAGCGCCTGCAGCGTATCGGCCACATGCCGGAACGATTGCAGCACGGTTTCCCGATACAGGGCAGCCGCCTGGTCATGGGCGGCAATGGCTGCGCGCCGTCGGGCAGACAACTCACCACCATGGAAAAGCGGCTGCAGCAGCCCGGCACCGAGTCCCCAGACTGACGTGCCGGGAGAAAACAGCTCTTCCAGTTTCACGGCACTTGTACCCATGCGTCCGGACAGGGTAATCTTCGGCAACATGGCTGCCGTGGCTACCCCCACCTGTGCAGATGCCGCATGGAGCAGTTCTTCAGCGGCGCGGATATCGGGACGCTGGCGCACCAGGTCCGACGGCAGGCTGACTGGGAGGTCGGCGGGCAAATGAAGGTCATCAAGGTAAAAAGTCGGCATCCCACCCGCGGCAGGGAATCTGCCGGCCAGTACGGCAAGGAGGTGCCTGGTCTTGGCCAGCTCATGCTCCAGGGACGGTAGCGCTGACCGAACCAGGGCAACCTGGGCCCGCTGGGCAAGCACATCCGGTTGGGCAGCGGCACCGAATTCGAACTGGCGGTTCACCACGTCCTGCTGCCTCTCCAGTAGAGTTAGTATCTCCCTGGTCGCACGAATCTGTTCACGCAGGGAAGCTTCCTGCACTACGGTGGTGACAATGTTGGCAGCGAGCGTCACATGGGCGCCCTCAAGGAGGTAACGCTGCTGATCCACACCGGCACGCAGCGCCTCCAACTCCCGTCTGTTGCCGCCAAAAATGTCGAACGTGTACGAAACAAAAACCGAAGCATTATACAGGGTAAAGGTATTTCCCGGCATATCAGGCTGGGCAAAAGCCGCGCCGGTCGTGCGCTGCCGCGCAACGGAAACCTCGCCATCCACTGAAGGGAAGTATACGCTGCCGCCACGGGCCCGGAGGTTCTCCTCTGCCTCCCGCAACCGCGCCTTGGACGCCGCTATGGTCGGGCTTT
>CAYSWG010000317.1:0-2700 GCA_964434465.1 uncultured Geobacteraceae bacterium | reverse complement strand
CCGGATCGTTCGAAGAAATTTTTACTAATCCATGAAAAAGAAAACCCGGTTCCTTTGGAGACCAGTATGCTTTGACGATTTGACTGTCGCCTGGCGGGATGTTGCCCTCGTATACATCAAATGAAATCCACGGTATTCCTATAGTTGATAATTCCAACCCGAATAATCGGCTCGGAGCGCCTTGCAGTACGCCGACCAAAGTTTCTGCGCCCGGCGCCAGTTTATCCGTAATAAATAATCCCCCAGCGAAGGCTTCTGTGCCGCCGGTCGCGACCGAATTCAGGATATTATAAGAATACCCTGTAGCCTTCAGCGTATTGAGGTTAAAAGAGTGAACAAGTTGCGGTGTTCCCGCGCCGGCGCCCTGATCCCATATCCACAAGTAAGGGCCGCCTACTGTGTATGGATCGTACGCTGAACCGTATTTGCCCGTCAGTGTATTCGTCATTACGGCTAGCGTCCAGCCGGTCTGGCTTATGCAGAAAATCGGTGAACTCCAATCGCCAACCCAAAAACCGTTGCGTACCGGATCATACGATATATGACGGGCCGAAATCGGCGAGTTGATCGTACCGACCCGTGTCCGCGTTGCAGGGTTGATTATCGCGATCGTTGTCGTGTTCTGCCCCGCGTAAACAGCGTGCCCGTCAAATGCCATAGAACGGACGCCTGTGACTCCGGTCACCGTGAATGAATCAATAAGCGCTCCGTTCAAGCCGAAACGCCAGATGTACGGGCTATTCCATTTCGACACCCATATTTCCGAATGGGTTACGCAAACTCCCGCATGATACCGGGAACCGGTTTTCTGAAACAGGTCATAATCAAACTGAACATCCCATCGGCTTTCTACGTCCTCGGTTGCTTTGATCGCCTGAATGTAAGGGCTGAATTCGGATTCTCCCGAAGACAAACCTCGCGGCGCCAAATCGGATTGAATGTTGTTAAATTTAAAATCATCCGATTTTTTTTTCGGATATTCATATTCACGGATTGAATAATTGAGAATACCGTAACCCCTGTTAAATATGACGAAGGAAGAACTGTCCGTGTAACCCAGGGGAACAACCTTGATCAATATGGAATCTGAAATTTCAATAACCGGAGGGCTTTGCACAACGCCATTCAGTATAAAGGAAAGGTTGTCAATCAAAGGGTTGCTTATCGCATGAACCGTATCCCGGAATACGCCCGGGTGATCGCTCGCGAAACGGACGGCCACATCCGCAAATCCGCCCGGCGGTATATACAAAGGCGTTCCCGTGAGTATCTGAAACTCCGGAATAACGGATGTGAAACCCATTACGGTGAACAGGCCGGTTCCGTTGTTGAAGATGGAAAATTTCATCGTATCTGCCCGACCGGGATAAAGAGTATCAAAATCTAAAAGAAGAGGATGGATGTAAGGATAAACAGAAATCTGCAAATGAACGGACGGTCCATTGATGACAGGCTGCGATGCGTCACTGCTGAAGAGTCTGAACCGGGCATAGTGATCGCCTCCGTACAAACCGGCGCTGTTAACGCGAATGGGTATCCCCCGTGATTCTCCCGGGTTCAGTTCAAAACCTTCCGGATTGAACGCAAGCCATTGAACGCCCTTAAAAAAATGAACGGCATGATTATTCCGGATATACGCCGCGTTATAAACAACCTGCCGCCCGGCCGATCCGGTCTCGTTCTCAATGCCGATCGTATGGCTGTTTGCGAATGAACCGGTTCCGAAATTCATTTGTGCGTATTGCAATTCGATCCGGCCGGTATGTTCATGCAGTATCAACTGGAAATTAAGGTCGGCGCCGGTATGATTATACCGTCCCCAATTCGCCCATTGGATGATGAAACGGCTGCCTATGGTTTGATAGACAACCTTACTGCCGGGGTTATTGCCGTTCAGATCATCCCACAGGACAGCGATGATGTTATTGGGCAGCGCGGTAGTTGGTATTGCGGAGTTGGTTACATAAGAAGAGACGATCGTATCATTAAAACTGACAAATCCGTTCGTGCTGACCCAAAGAAACCTCCGTGAGTTACCGAAAAAATTAAAATCAAAAGGTAGAAATACTTTTTTTAAACCGTCATCGCTTGATCCCAGCCAATTCGTTATGACCGCGCCGGTAGAAGAAATGTCCATGAAATGAACGGACGGGCCGGAAGGGTCGCCGCTGTCCCGCCATAAGTATCCGGAAGTGTCTGAAATCGGGCTTGCGTTTCCGGCGGTTGAATAGGTAGAATGATCATTATTACTCTTACCGGATAACCGCGTTGTTTGTCCCGCTTTCGGATTAATAAAATATTGTTTAGCTTCGATGCCATAAATGAATACAGTATCCGTTCCTGTATTATGTATAGTAAATAGCCCAGAATCTGTTGATGGCGGCATGTTTGAGAAAAACATATTGTCAGGATCGATCGTAATATCGGTAATATTCTGATGGATTACTGTATTTCTGAATTTTATGTTATTTGATTTTGGGAAATCAGTGTGTCGGCTAAACATTGAGTTCGGCGTGATAACAAGCAGGAAAATTAACAGAATTGATTTTTGCATATTTATTCGATGTAAATTATCGGTTTTAAATATTATCTGGAAATAATTCATGGGCGCTATGAAATTGTTAAATGAAATGTTTGAAAATACCTATTTAGTGTCTGTCCGAAAACGGTCGTTTTTTTTATTGGCAAAACGACCGACTG
>CAYSWG010000316.1:0-2709 GCA_964434465.1 uncultured Geobacteraceae bacterium | reverse complement strand
GATACCCGCGTCCCACAAATCCGGTGTCCGGCGAAAATATGGGTAAAGATCAGGCGAAGACTGGCAACACAGTCCTATGCCTCGCCTTAATGCAGCCCATTCTTTGCAAAGGCAGTTAGAAAAAAACAGGCGGTTTTCGCTAGATGTCCTCTGTCGGTTTCTAGTGTCACCGTCATACCGGAACGTCATGCAGTCAACAAATGTTTTCATGGTAGAAAACAGCACTTTGCTTGAAGAAGCTCAAACCAGAAATCCTTCAACGGGTAGAATTGTTCATGCTGCAAAACTAAGAAAGAATGTTCTTGGTGGCTGGGCAAGACTCTGCAAAAGAGAACAAGACCTCCACATCAACCATATCACGGCACTACTTGAAGGCGATATTGAACTCGGCAATACTTTAGAAATTCTGCAAATTGACGTTGAACCAGAAGTAACCATTCCCGCTGAACCAGCCAGCCCGCTTCCCCAGCAATTCAGCTATCATACTGGAGACCGTCGAGCATGTCTGATCAAAAAACTTGCCCATTGGATACAGGAAGACATGTTTCAACCACATTACCGAAAGAGACCATATGGCCCAACAGTAAGCGGTTGGGATCAACGACTACGGTCCTATTTCTGGCCAAAACCTGAAGTAGGCTACGAAGATACGGTTGATTTGCTTACGCCTTGGCAAGATGCATTGTGTTGCCTTGCAAAAAAACTTGAAGATGGCAAGGAATGGAATATCGTTGAGATGGACCAAGCTGTCGAATTGGCATGGGAAATTTTCACATGGGGTGGTGTACCACAAACGGATGTGACTACCGATAAGATCAAGAAGGTAATTCTAAATGCGATATACGGAAGTCCAATTGAAAACGACGCCCCGATGAACAGTGGTTGGACGAAGGTTGCATCACTTGCGACACAACATCTCGAGTCTTATAAGGATCGTCATCCCCAGGTAATCTGGGACAGTAGGGTTTCCACATCGATCATATATCGCATGGATAGAATAATTGGCATAAATCAATTTATTGTTAATAACTTTTTTCCCGAACTTGGGATTGTAAACGGCAGAGGTGGCTCACGACCACGGCACACCACTAACAAATGGCCAATCGGTTACGGAAAATGGAGCGCCCAATTCGCCGGGAGCAGCATTATACGAGAAATTCGTGACATCCTAAACAACTCAAATGAACAGTATCCAACCATGCCATTACCAGCAGATGGTTCCGGTCCATGGACGACAAGAGGGGTTGAAATGGTTCTTTTTGGAGATGGCTACTAAATGAACCCATCCATTCATGACCGAATAAAAGGCATCCTCGTCGGACTTGCCACAGGTGACCAAATTGGCGGGCCTACCCGAATGGCTGTACTTCTGGCCGAAAGCCTTGTGGAATGTGGCCGCTTCGACCAGAAAGATGTCTTTCGACGTTATCTTGCTTGATAGTTGGAGCATTGGCTGGCGCCCGTTTCGGCGCACACTCCGTACCAGAGAATTATTTGTCTCATTGCAAATGGATGGTAAGAGTATTGGACACTGCAGAACAGGTAGCAATAAGGTGAAACCATGAGCTATTGGGTATATGAAAACTGGACAGCTGTAAGCAAGGCCGTTATCCACAGAGGAAATTGCGGATTCTGTAATGAAGGGCATGGCTGTCATGCTAATACGCTTGGCAACAAGAATGGTAAGTGGCACGGGCCGTTTGAAACGATTGAGGATGCTAAAATAGCCGCAATAAGGACTCTTCGCACGGTAAGAATTCATTGTAAATAGGCCCAAGTCAACCCATGGTTTGTCTGGCAATACTAGGGATAACCCATCAAGAACTCCTTGGACTGAGCTGACAAAGCCGGAGCTTTCTAGGAACTCATGATACGAGTTCAACGCAAGAGCGCGGAAGACCGATAACGCCTGAAACCGGTTGATACTATGAACCGGGAGACGCAAGGGGGCCGCTGAAAAAAGCGGAGAGAAAATTTCGGCCCGGCCAATTGCGACATGCTGGATAGAACGAGGGAGGTTTACAAAATGTCCGAGGACATTTTCGATCTGATTGTTATCGGTGGCGGCCCGGGCGGCTATACGGCCGCGATCCGCGCCACACAGCTGGGCATGAACGTGGCTGTGGTGGAAAAGCGGGACACCCTGGGCGGCGTCTGTCTGCATGAGGGCTGCATCCCCAGCAAGGCGCTGCTGGATTCCAGCGAATTGTTCGCCCTGGCCCGGGACGGCTTTGCCCGCCACGGCATTGTCATTGAAGGACCAACCCTCGATCTGGCCCGGATGATGGCCCGCAAGGACGAGGTAGTCCGCAAACTGACCGACGGCATTGCCTTTCTGTTCCGTAAAAACAAGATCCAGCGGTTCCACGGCAGCGGCAGGCTGGCCGGTGCCCGCAAGGATGGCCTGCATGTGGTTTCCGTCACCGAAACCGGTTCACCGGCCATCCCCCGCGTCATCAACGGCCGGCAGGTCCTCCTGGCCACGGGCAGCCGTCCGGCGGAACTGCCCCACCTCCCCTTTGACGGAGCGCTGGTGGTGAGCTCCCGGGAAGCACTGGCCCTTGACCGGGTGCCCGATCACCTGGTCGTGGTAGGCGGCGGCTACGTCGGTCTGGAGCTGGGCTCGGTCTGGCTCCGCCTCGGTGCGCAGGTGACGGTTATTGACGCCCTTCCCGAGCTGCTGCCCCGGACCGACCGTCAGGTGGCCGA
>CAYSWG010000315.1:0-2718 GCA_964434465.1 uncultured Geobacteraceae bacterium | reverse complement strand
CAGGGGACTGAAAATCCCCGTGTCGGCGGTTCAAGTCCGTCTCTGGCCACCATAGACACTTCATCAGAAGCCTCTCCATTCTGGAGGGGCTTCTGTGCTTCTGAGCTGGGGATTTGTCAGTCGCCCTCTTTCGGCTGAAGCCTCCAGAACGCGCCAACGGAGTTGTCGCCGTTGCTCTACCATCTGAGCTGGATTTGCCCTGTTGGCGGCATGAGTTCGTAGCACCGGCGATACATTCTTGGAAGGGCATTGGAGCCCAGCAAGAGTGAGGGAGGCAGGCCAGCGTCCTGGCGGTCTGAGTTTCCGTTGATTTCAGGGGAGATTGCCAGCTGGGTGACTGCATCGAGATCCATGACATTGAGCGTGCAGGCTACGCCCTGGTCAGGGGCCATTTCCGACCGCTTGTCAGTAGAATCGCCTAGAATCCGAGATGAAAGTGGGCCGACTCGGGAGGTGGGGTATGCCAGCTAGCGGACGCGCCCCCGGGGTTGATGGGCGCCCTCGCGCCGTGAGTGAAGACGCTGTGGATGCCATAACCGATGCATTGCACTCACCGAGGCATGTTTCGGGGTTCACGCATGGTTACTACAGATACCCCGCCGCGTTCTCACCCGAACTTGCGCGTGCGGCAATTCATGAATACTCAAGACCTGGCGACTTGGTGCTCGATCCGTTCTTGGGCGGCGGCACAACCGCAGTTGAAGCGATTGCATCCGGCAGAAGAGTAGCCGCGATGGATATCAACACGCTGGCCGCTTTCGTTGGTCGGGTGAAGACTCGGCCCCTGTCAACGAACAGCTGGCGAACCCTCCGGGAGTGGGCGAACTCGCTACAAGTCGATGATGACGAAGATGTGGCAGCAGTTGACCTTCCCGGCGATGTCGGTCTTGTGATCGCGACGGCAATGCTGCGTCTGTCTCGTCTTCCCTCGGGGTCTGTGCGCCCGGCGGGCCGCTGCGCTCTGCTCAGATTGGGCCAGTGGGCCCTCGAGAGTTGCCATGAGCTGCCAGACAAGGATCGGTGCCTGGCGAAGCTCGATGGAATCGTCAACTCGATGGAGATCGGGATGACTCGCCTGGTCGAGTCCGCCTCGGATGCGGGGATTCGCAAGACTGACATCGTCAGTTTGCGGCGTCTGACCGTCGGGTCATCTGATCTTCCGGACACGTATGGTCGGGTGCTAGAGGTCGGGGATGAGCCGTCGATGGTCTTGATGTCGCCGCCCTACCCGAGAGTGCACGTACTCTACAGTCGCTGGCAGGTGAACAGCCGTCGCGAGATTGCTCTGCCGTACGACATCGCGGCATGTCGCGACGGATCCCCTCCGAGCTACTACACGATGGGCGCTCGTTCCGATGCCGGAGAGGATCAGTACTTCCGGCGGATGGGCATGGCATTCGATCATCTGTATGCGTGGCTCAAGCCAGGCGGAACGCTCGTGCAGATTGTCGGTTTCAGCCGTGTCGAACGTCAGCTCGATCGGTACATGGCACTGCTCGACGCAAGCGGGTTCAAGCAGGAGGAACTGTCAGGAATCGAGCGACAGGTACCGAATCGCAGGTGGTATGCGAGGGGTTCTGCATCCGATTCCGGGCGAGAGTACCTACTTGTGCATCGCAGGCCGCGCTAGCTAGTGCCTTCCGGGCCTCGGAACAGGTTTCTAATGATTGGGACGATCACCATCCCTACGCCCGCGATTGCTTTGTTCACGAGCTCAATCTCATCGGCTTCCCCGGTTTGGCCGTCGCCATTCCCCCCGGACGAGTTGTTCGCTTGCTTGAGACTGTGCAGCTGTCCTAGTGCGCAGAGCGTTATGCCCCACTTGAACTGGTAGCGGGTGAGTTCGTGGTCTTGCTGCTTCGCATGACGCAACTCAGCAAGCAGGTACTTGTTGTCAAGGTTGAGATAGAAGTCGTAGCCGCCAGATCCGGAGTGGGCGACGCGCAGCACTTCGGATTCTGTGAAGGGTGGATCGTAGGAGTCCCAGTCCTCCTCCCGGAGTTCCGCGATGTCTGGCAGGGCCAGTCTGGGAGCTTCTGACCGTCCATTTGCTGGCTTCTTGGGGGTGGCGGTTCCGCTAGGAGGTATCTCGACCTCTTCCGGTTCGAGGATCTCTATAGTGAGCTTGGAGTCGAATGGCGAGCGGCCTCTGCTCTCGCGTTCGGGGTCGGTGACGCTGATGACGACGTCGAAGACATCCCCTGGCGTCGCTCCTTCTGGGGGAATGAGTCTCGCAGTGTAGACGCCGTTCCAGAGCCTACCCGACTTCCTGAGATCAGGAGTGACATCCATGCGCCCGGGGCACTCGTCCCGGTCGAGGTAGTCGTTCGCCGCGTCGGTCTCCAGTTCAACAACACACGTTCGGTTCAACGGGAGTCGCTTGACGACGCCTGTGTTCCCCGCACCTCGGAGTCGGAAGTAGGTTGGAAACCTCAGGCCATTGAACTCCTCGATCACCGCCGGCCCTACACGGCTGACAATCCGGTCTCCGAGCCCAAAGAGCGCACGGAGATTGGGGTCGTTGCGCAGGATGCCGTCGAGGGTGGCGAGCACGTCTTCCTGCTTGTCGAGAGTCTTCGCCAAAGCTGCGCTACGTCGTGCTGCATTCAGCTGGCGGAGACCGGGATGCTGCTTCAGCTCGGACTCGAGCTCCGTGAGTAGCTCGTCATACGTTTCGTTGTGACGAAGTCGGTCTCGGGAAGCCATGAAGAAGTCCTC
>CAYSWG010000314.1:0-2745 GCA_964434465.1 uncultured Geobacteraceae bacterium | reverse complement strand
TTGGCAATCTCCCGTCTATGCATAAACACCCATCTCCTCGAGGAAATTACCCGGCATTACCGGGGAAAACGATCTAGAACAGCTGCCGGACCAAACGTTGTCAGTAGCACTTCAGCTGCTGTCTGGTGCACGTGCGCCAGCAGACCCCATTGGCCCGCTCCTTATCGGCAACGACAAGCACTACCCGCTTGCCGCCAAGGAGTACCGTTTTCACCTTGTCCACGAACCGTACCCGCTCCGTGGCGCCAAGCGTAACTCCCTCAATGGTTCGAACTGCATCCACTTCCGGGTGGTTCAAGATGTCGGCAACAACCGCCACACCATCTTCCGCCGGAATCTGCAAACTGCCCCGCAACCGACCGTCGTTACCGCCCAGGCGGAGACCGACTCCGGCCAACGCACCGATTATTCCCCGCCCGGTGCCGCCATGACTGGAAAGATGCACACCCAGTCTGCTCGCCAAGTCTGAGGCATCGGCCATCGTTAAAACAGAGCGTTTCGCCCGATAGCCGAAATCAATGAGCATCTCCGGTTCTGCCAACCGCTCGGCCACAACAATGCAGAGCCCCGGATCGGAGCCCTCGGCGCTCTCCCTGACGAGAAAGTCGGCGGCAAAATCCCTGAACGTGGCCAGCAACTTCTCCTCCATATGGGCAGTAAAACACATGGAGCTGTTATGCGACGTATAGGGAATATCCTCATGGACAAACAACTGGTGCCTGGTGATGGAACCGCACTGTCCCCAGGAGCGCTTTTCCACCTCCCGGGCAAGAACGTCAGCCAGCTCACCGGTACCGCGCGAATCCAGAGAATCCGTATCATCAATACATACAAAAATATTCATACCCACCCCTATTTGAGTCAGACTCGGGAACTATAGCAAAGCGCAGAAGATATAGTCAACAGCATATAACTGCCACGGTCCACTTGTTTGTTATATATTTTATAATACATCGAACAAGAATAATTAGTCAGCTCTTATGTTATAAACACCACACACAGACCCTGCCTGCACTGTTTGAGTTTTATCTTGCATAGCGCAATATTATTTGCTATACAGCGTCAACCGTTGATACCTGTTGACATACATTTAAAAGGAGGATCCGCATGAATGTGAGGAGAACCATACCGGCACTGCTGGGTTGCGCCTTGTTGCTGGCTGCGCCGGCGGCGGCGGAAACAACAGAGAACGAAGGTTTCGAAAGCTATTCCCTTGGTGAGGTGTATGTGCGCGGCGAGAAGCCTCCGGTCGCCAGGGAAACCACTCTCAGTACCGTAGTTACCGCGGAAGACATTCAAGCTACAAACAGCCAGACCGTAGCCGAGGCACTGCGCAACACTCCAGGATTCCATGTGACGTCCGGGCAGAAAAACGAACCAAACGTTTCCATCCGAGGCATTTTCGGGCAGTCACGCATCCTGGTGCTCATAGACGGCGTGCCCTACTACGAAACAAAAGTCGGTTATCTGGACCTGAACCAGTTTTCAACGAGCAACATCGCGAAAATCGAGGTGACCAAGGGCGCCGCCTCGGTTCTGTACGGCGCCAATGCCCTGGGCGGCGTCATCAACATTATCACCAAAACCCCTGTGGGCAAACCGACCTTCAACCTGACCCTTGAAGGTGGCGAAGTGGATTACTTCAAAACCTCCTTTTCCCACGGCATGAGGAAGGATTATTTCTACTACTGGCTCAACTACGAACACAGCCAGGCGCACGGCTGGCGCATGTCCGACGACTTCAAGCCACGGCTGGCAACGATCACGGTTCGCCAACCCAACAGCACCTACTTCGCAATCACTGAAGATGGCGGCACCAGAAACCAGTCTGATTATGTAACGGACAGCATCTGGGCCAAATTCGGCGTAACGCCGACCAAGGATTCCGACTACTCCGTGAACTTTCACTACATTGAACGGGAAAAGGGCAACCCCCCGCACCTTGACGAAGGCCTGGTCAGGCTGGGCTCACCACGATTCTCCCGGTTCTTCCGTTTCCGCAACTACATTGACTGGGGCATCGACCTGAGCGGTCAGCAGAAAGTCAATAACTGGCTTACCCTCAAAGCGAAGGCCTTCTACCACAATCATGTCGATGAACTGGAGTCCTTTCGCAACGAAACGTACAATACGTCCATTGCCCTCAGCAAATATACGGACTATATCATCGGCGGCAGCTTGATCGCCGAGTTCCAACCTGTCGAGTGGAACACCGTACGCCTGGCCTTCAACTACAAGGGAGATTCCCATAAAGAGCGCGCCGAAGTGGCGCTACCCTTTGATGAATATTTTGCCTTGACGGGTTCTTTGGGTCTGGAAAACGAAGTGAAAGTGTCAAAGAACTTCGCCTTCGTGCTCGGCGGCAGCTATGACTGGTTCAAGGTAACGCGCGGCATCACCAACAATACGAAGATTGATACCGGAGACATAACCAGCAGCTTCAATCCCATGTTCGGCGCCACCTACACCTTCGCCGACACGACAAAACTGTTTGCATCAATAGCCCACAAGACCCGCTTTCCGACCCTCAGCTCCCTCTACGCCAGCACGGGCGGTAATCCGGATCTGAAAGCGGAATCAGCAAACAACCTGACCGCCGGCGTATCCAGGTCCTTTGGCGATTTCGCCTGGGGTGAACTGGCATTCTTCTGGCACGACATCGCCAATCTCATTTACCGGACCGGACCAAACCCGGGTGACGCATTCGAAAACGCCGGCAGCGTTGATGTCTATGGCCTGGAAGCG
>CAYSWG010000313.1:2490-2769 GCA_964434465.1 uncultured Geobacteraceae bacterium | reverse complement strand
TCTTCACCCCACCATTCTTGACATTTACCATGACCGTGTGAAGATGTAACCATCAGGTTCACATCCGGAGTTTCCGGATGGAATTCAGCAGGGACAGCATTGCCGGGAGGTGTGCCATGGTCCGCAGCATTGTCCTGTTCAGTATCTGGTTGGCCCTGACCGGCTGCACCTCCGTCATCAGCACAGCATCCCGGGATCTGGTCGACCCGTCGCTTACCTTTCAGCAGCTCAAAGGACAACCCGCTCGATATGCGGGCAGCCATGCCCTCCTGGGCGGCA
>CAYSWG010000313.1:0-2480 GCA_964434465.1 uncultured Geobacteraceae bacterium | reverse complement strand
GCGCAGTCGCCAACATGGCTCCCGACCTGTTTCGCGGCATTATCGCCGAAGTGCGCAACAGTGCCGCCGGAGGAGTACTGGAAATAATCCAACTTGCCCTTGACTCCCGCGGCAGACCCCGGGAAGAAGACGGAACAGCGGGCAGGTTCCTGGCACGGAGCAACCAGTTCCTTGACCCCCTGGTGTACAGGCCGGGTCTGCAGGTCAGCTTGGTGGGTCGGATAACCGGAGAGACCACCCGTGATCTTGCCGGGGTCAGTTACCGGTACCCTGTGCTGCTCCTTCGTGAACTGCAGCTCATTAAACCGAGGCAGGGATCAGCGTATCCGCGCTTTCACTTCGGCATCGGCATCGGCCACACCTTCTAGCTGGTTCTTGAAAAACGTCACGTGGAAGGACGAATGCAAGGCGCACGAAGCGCAGCACCCGAGGCATATCATGGAGATGGGTGAGGGGGCGCGCAACGCAGCAGGCGGCTCTCCACAGTAGTTTTTCAACAACCTGCCAGGGCGCCATTGGGATAAATCTCGGGGTAACCCTAGTGAGTCAGGTCAGGCAAATTCTGCAACAGGTGACAGTAGCGTACCGGATCAAATGTCCTGCTTTCCGCAACGACCGCGCGCATTTCAACAGCCATGGCAGCACCAATGAGATGACGGGCATCCTCCTCGCTGTATCCCAGCCCCTGCAAACGGACCAGCGTCTCCAGGGTTTCCGGTGGCGTGGCTGTTTCCAACTGCTGTTCAACCACCTGCAATACAAAATTACTGGCTTTAACTGATGGTGCACCCATGGCAGTAACTCCCCAAAAGAAATAGTTTTCATCCGGAGGCTCCGGATGGAGACGCATTAGGAGCGGCAGCCGATTCGGGAACCGTTTGCCGTCCGTCGGACAAGGATTCCGGATACACCCCGCAAAGGACTCCGTCGAGATGCCTGCAGCAACCTGGCAGAAAGAGAGCTTCAGCCGGCGGTACCGGAACGAGCAACTCCCGGGTCTGGGAGACAGGTCCGGGAGCCGTTTTGAAATATACCAGTGTCAAAACATTCCTGTTGGCGCGACACCGGCAATCGGTCACGGAAAAGCATGCCGCACGGAAGCGGCAAGCTGCTAATCCAGGTTCGGCAGGTTATCGATGATCTGTCGGGCAAAAATCTGTTTTACGGCATGATAGCCCGAATCGGGGCCAATCAGGCCAATGGCGTAATACTCATTGGTCTCGGAAGGAGTAATAAAGCCAACAATGCGGCGCTTGTCAAAGTCAAGATCAACCCACTGCAGCCTCCCGGCATCGGGCTCGATCCTTTCCAACTGCTCCACCGAGCAAACCAGCTCAGCACCGGCGCCCTCAAACCCCTGCCCCGGCACCCGGCCTCTGCTGGCAATGATAAACCCTTGCGAGTCAACGACAAAGGCCGCTTCAGCCCGGGTCGCCTGCAGACACCAGGCAAGACATGCCTCCCAGCCGGGAAATTTCTGGAAACTGGTATCGACTTCTTCAGCAAGTCCGGCCGAACCGTCGGCACCGGAATGACCAGAGGAAACTGCCCCGCTTGGCACCGGTGCAACAACTGCAAGGCGCACATAAGCAGGCTCGCTGACAACCGGTTCACCGCTACCGGCAGCGGAAGCCAGTGAACTGAGTATCAGACGCGCCTCGTTCAGATCATATGAGTTCACGCTGCGGTCGCTCATCGGTCCCTCCCGTCATGCCACCCAAGTGGTGGATTATTTCTTTGATTTCCGTGGCAAGCAGCTCGAATCTGATTGCTTCCGGCGGGTATTTCCCCGCAAGAAACGACACGGGCAGACCTTTTTCGCTGGCCGCGTGAAACACGTCGGCTCGTGGAATATAGGTTTCCAGCACATTGGGCAGGGATCCCCAGACAGTATTCATGATATTGAAGGAGACATCCTTGTTGAGCTGCACCATGGTTGCAAGAATACCCAACAGGGCAAGCTGGTTGTTCTCCTGCTCGCGGACGTGTTTTATCACCCGCAGCGACTGGGAGATTGCCCGAAGGGCCAGAGGTTCGGCCTGCAGGGGCAGAAGCACAAAATTACTGACTGCAAGGGCCGACCGGGTAACCAGCCCCAACCCCGAAGGGGTATCAATGATGATGTAGGCAAACCTCTTGCCCGCTGCGGCAAGCACCGCCCCCAAGGCGTGGGAGGAATTGAGCAGCTGTTCATAGATACCCACATCAACAGGATCGAGACACCCTCTCGGCAAAATGGACAAGTTCGGCAACTTGGTCTGCATCAATGCCTCATCAAAGGACACCTGCTGCATCATGCATTCGGCAAGCCCCTTCCACTCCGTATCACTGCGGGCCAGGGAAAAGCCGATTGCCCCAAGCGGATCCACATCGATCAACAGGGTCTGGTCGCCAGCTTCGGCCAGTGCTACGGCAAGATTGAGGGCAACGGTTGTTTTGCCCGTCCCGCCTTTGGAACTCACGATGGAAACAATATTGGC
>CAYSWG010000312.1:0-2795 GCA_964434465.1 uncultured Geobacteraceae bacterium | reverse complement strand
ACGGATAAAGTGATTGTGTGGAAACAGAATCCCACCCCCGGCTCGGATATCATGAGGCCGGGCCTTAAATTCAAAGTCGACAAGGGTGCAACGCCCATGTCTAAACTGAACTTTGTCTCCCTGATGCTTGCGCTTTTCCTGGGGACAGCGGCTCTGCCCCATATTCTCATCAGATATTACACGGTGCCAAGTCCCAAGGATGCGCGCAAGTCCACAATCGTTGCCATCGCATCAATCGGTCTGTTCTATATTCTGACCCTGTTCATGGGTCTGGGCGCGATGGTTACCGGTGTACTTGATCTTAACAGCAGCAATATGTCGGCTCCACTTCTGGCAAAGTTTTTCGGCATAGCTCTTTTCTCCTGTATCTCCGCGGTCGCTTTCTCTACGGTTCTTGGTACGGTGGCAGGCTTGATCGTTGCCGCTTCGGGAACCGTCGCCCAGGACATTATGGTGAGTTATCTGCGCATGGACATTACCGATAAGCAGCAGGTAAAAGCGGGTAAAATCGCAGCCATTGTCGTTGGCGCCATCGCAATCTTTCTTGGAATCCTGTTCAAGGGCATAAACGTATCCTTTCTTGTCGGTCTTGCCTTTGCAATTGCCGCATCAGCAAATTGTCCGGCGATTCTCATGATGCTCTTCTGGAAGAAAACCACTGCCCAGGGTATTATCGCATCAATATTTGTCGGGATCGTCTCAGCTATCGGTATAATAGCCTTTTCACCGTCCACCTATCTTGACCTCTACAAGACAACGGCCAAAGCGCCAATCCCCCTTGATAACCCGGGGATTGTTACGATACCGCTCAGCTTTTTGACGCTCATCATCGTTTCTCTTTGTACTCAAAAGAAACGTGAAGTCTGACAGATGTACCTTTGAAAGAATGCGTTTTTCTCATAGTTATAATTGATGAGATTCGGGTCTTTCTTCCGCACCGCTCGGAATCAGTCCCTTAGTGAACATGGCGGTGAGTTAATGGTGAGGCAGATGAACGATTCAGAGTGGGGTTCCCCCACTCTGAATCGTTCATAAATGCTTTTGTTTTTTCAGCCGTCCCTCGAAGTTTGACACCCCGCAAGATGCAACCATCGCGTAATCAATAAGATAGCTGATTCATCCCTTCGTTTTTACACTGCAATGTTTCCGTGTCCTAAGATGTCAAGCTAGGGTGTCGGCTTCTCCCTGTTCAATTGCCCCTTCCCGTGCAACTACAACGTTTGTCACCTGACAACAAAACCCGGTCTTGGGTCAATTCGATTGATAAAGAAAGGTCTTGGCTATCTTGATAACTTCCAGTACGGCGGGATGTTTTAGTCGGCGCTCATTGGAAATGGCAAAAAATTTTATATCTGCCTCTTCGGAGTAACCGATGATTACCACCCCGTATTGCTTGACGACCTCATCGGCCATGACCGACGGCACGGGGAAAACTCCTTGTCCTGCATGACCGAAGGCTTTCATAAGTACTGTGTTATCAAACTCCGCGACTATACGAGGTTTTATCTGTTTAATAGTGAGCCAATGGTTTACAGCCCCACGCAGGGTGGTTCCTTCTGTGGGCATGAGCAGAGGTGCATTATTCAAGGAACTGGGGAAATTTTCTTCCAGGAAGCGTGCTAAAGCTGGATGTGCACAAAAAGCAACCATGGACTGCCCAAGTTCGTGATTATACCCCCTGATCCCCAATTCCCGTGGAAGTGCGCGGTCGGCAATAATCAGGTCAAGGCGGTGAGTCGCCAATTCTCCAAAAAGCCGGTCATCCTTGTCGTCATGACAAACCAGTCGAACCGGTTCGGGTAATCCCAAGGTTGAACTGAGCAGTCGGAAGGTTAACGATGTGGGAACTGTGCCAACGACACCAACCCTAAACAAAACACCTTCATCTCGGACATGTCCCCGAAGTAACACTTCAATTTCATTGCCAATCTGGAATATTTCCTCCGCCCGGGCCAAAGCAAACTTGCCAGCTTGAGTGATTTCCAGACGCTTGCCTACACGCCTGAATAAAAAGGTTCCCAATGATTTTTCCAGTTCACCGAGTTGGCCACTTATGGTTTGCGGGGTCACATTTAACCGCTCAGCGGCCCGTACCACTCCACCTAACTTAGCGACATTCCAAAAATAATATAGCTGTTTGTAGTTTAGCATCTTGCCTGTCTACCACCTTCCATAATCAGTTTTTTTCGAAATATAATGACACAAAAATACGACTTTTCTTTTATACTAACATGAGGTATAAAAAAAATAATTGATGAGTTTTCGGAATTTGGCCACCAGTTGGTGGTCAGGGTCTGGGGGGTGTTGCATACAGTGCTTTGAGTCGTTCCCGTTTTTTACTCTCCCCCAGCTTTGCCGTGAGATCCTTTCCTGCTCGATCGAACCCCCAAGTAGTCACCTGGCAATAGGCTGCTTGCCTGTCATTACAGCATTGCCACTAACGCAGGGGGGATGATGACTACGCCTTATGGCGGCGACTTCGATTGAAGCAGGGCGATGAGACTTCCTGGGTTTTAACTAATAATGTACGAGGATTGAATGATGGATTCTATTATTCTGTTTTTCCTGCTTGGCCTAGCGGCAGGGCTTATGCGTTCGGAGTTGCGCTTGCCCGCTGCTATTTATGATTTCCTCAGCATTGTCCTTCTGTTGGCTATAGGTCTCAAGGGGGGTATCGAGCTGGCCAAACAACCGTTTGCCGATCTGCTGCCACAGGTGCTGGCAGTAATCGCTATGGGCATCGCCCTCCCATCAATTGCTTATCCTGTTTTGCGTTATGCAGGCAAGTTCAAGCG
>CAYSWG010000311.1:0-2832 GCA_964434465.1 uncultured Geobacteraceae bacterium | reverse complement strand
CAGCATGCCGGCCAACTACATGCCTCAAGTGCCCACCGACTTCGGCGGCTGCATCAAGGGCTTGAAGTCCGTGGACAGCATCCGCAACGCCGTCGATTCCGAACTGGCCCGCGCCAAGATCGCCGCCAGCGAGATTGCCAACCGCATCCGCATCAACATCGGCCAGATCGACGCAGCGAACGCGCCCATGCTGTTTGCTGACATGGCAACGCTGGTGCTCAAGGCCCCCGACGACCTGGCCGCGGTGATCGCCCAGCGCGTGGCAGCGGAAGAGAAGCGCAAGGAAGCCGAGCGCGAGCGCATCCGTGCCGAGGAAGCTGCGCGCCTGGAGCGTGAAGCCGCGGCCCGTGCTGCAGCCGAGAAGTTTGAGGTTGAGCATGCCGCGCGCATCGCCCGCGAGCAGCAGGAAGCAGTGTCGGCGCAGCGCATCCGGGATGAACAGGCCGCAGCCGCCGCCCGCATGAACCCGATCCTCAAAGCAGCCGTGCTGCACCAGCCGCTGACCGTTGACGAGATCGAAGAAGCCGACGATGCCCGCGCCATCCCCGACGACGGCGCCCGCATGACCCTGGGCGAGATCAACGCCCGCATTGCCCCCGTGAGCATCACCGTCGCCGGCCTGTCCCTGCTGGGCTTTGAGCCGGTGGAAAAGTTGGCTACCGCGCGCTACTTCCGCTCCAGCGACCTCAAAGCCATCTGCCAGGCCATCAGCGCCCACGTTCTGGCTTCCACTGTAAAGGAGGCAGCATGAGAGACTTCATTCAAGACCACGAACTTCCTGACGAACTGCCCGAGCGATTCAAGGGATTCAAGAAGATGTCGGCCCACTTCAACTACGGCCAAGATGGCGGCGGCGGCATCTACCGGTGGCACGGCAAAGACGGTCGGGCATGGCCCATCCAAGAGCAATACGACACGCGCAAGCCGAAGCCTGCGAAAGGCAAGAAGCCTGCTTTCGAGCCGAACAAAACCGGTGTGGTCATCATCGATGCAAGCCAGCCAAACGGGTTCTACGGCGATGTTGTTCCCAGCTACAGCGATCTGCGTGAAGTGTGGAAGCGATGGCGTGCCGAGAAAAAAACGGCCAAGTCCACCGAGCAATGAGTCGCGCGATCTTCGTCGTGTTGCATCAGCAAAGGAGCAGGGATGACAAGAGATGAGATAGACACACTTTGGCAGCGTGCGCTTATGGCCTCCGTTCGAGATGGCGAAACGTTCACTCGCTACCACTTCACCGCAATGGTGCGCAATGGTGCGCAATGAGGTGCTGGGGGAGGCGGCGAAGGCCGCAGAGCAGCAATCTGTTGACGCTGATGCGACGGGCCACCCAGAGGACCGCGCCTAACTACGCGATTGGTCGCTGCGCCGCCGCCATCCGAGCATTGAAGGACAAGACATGACCACCACCGACCCGATCATCAAGCGCGGCGACCTGCCGAAGATCCTGGGCGTGCACAGCGACACCGTGCGCAAGTGGCTCAAGGACAAGCGCCTGCCAGACTACGACGTGAAGCTCTCCAGCAAGACCTGTGGGTGGAAGGCCTCTACGCTGCGCGCAGCTGGTGTGAATGTTTAATCGTTCGAGCTAAGCCGCTGCCGTAGGCAGTCGGCGCTTGAGCGAGTAGTTAGCCAGCACTTTGGAGAGAGCGATGAGCCTTGCATTTGAAGCCATGATGTTTGCGCGCGAAGTCCACAAGGATCAGCGACGCAAATACACAAACAACCCGTACGCCGACCACCTGGCCGAAGTGGCTGGCATCGTGGCGACCGTGGCGCACGAGTTCATGCTGCCAGCCGGCATCGTGCTTGCAGTGGCGTGGCTGCACGATTGCGTGGAAGACCAAGATGTCTCCCATGAAACCCTGCGCGACAAGTTCGGGCACCGCGTTGCTGACGGCGTTCTTTTGCTCTCCGATCTGGAGGACGGTAATCGGGCCGAACGCAAAGCAGCAAGCCGCGCGCGCCTGGCTGAAGCGCCGAGTTGGGTGCAGACCATCAAGTGCGCCGACCTCATCAGCAACACCAGCAGCATCGTGCAGCACGACCATAAATTCGCGGTTGTGTACCTGGCCGAAAAGCGGGCGCTACTGGATGTGCTGACCAAGGCTGACCCGCAGCTGCGTGAACTTGCTGTGGCGCAGGCGGCGAGCACATTGGTGTCTGGCTAACTCGCTCGTCACCTTCACCGCCCAACCCAGAGCTCACCGGCGCCCACTTGTGGGCGTCCGCGTGCAACGTAGTGTTAGGCGTCACACGCCAGAAAGGAATGACATGAACGCGGCAAAAAAGATTTTGCGGGAGCTTGCAGAGAAGCAAGCCGATGATCGAGCGCATCGAATCGCCACCATGGCGGCTGAAGCGTTGATCAGGTGCGAAGGCACGGCGACAAGCGGCATTGATGAGTTCTCGATCCCGCAATGCCAAGCAGACGATCACATGCGCGATTGCATTGCGCATCTGGTATGGCACGGTGAGGCCGTGAGCTTCGAAACAGAAGACGGGCACATCGTTGTGCAGATCGGTGATTACACACTGGAGTCACTCGCATGAAAACGACAATCCTTGCAGACTACAAGGCAAAAACCTCGACGGGCTCACGCATCCACATTGCACACAACAACCTGCCTTTGCAGGTGAATCAGATGATCGTGTGGATGCTGAATTACCCTGAGCTTGCTCTTGGGATGGTGCCTCGCTGGGGCGAACTGAAATCCGATCAACAAGCATTCGCGGATCACATTGAAGGCTCCGCGAAAAACCACGGCGTCGAAGTTTGACGCCCAACGCATAGCAAGACCCGAAAGACGGTGCGTACTGCATTGCTGGGCGATG
>CAYSWG010000310.1:0-2844 GCA_964434465.1 uncultured Geobacteraceae bacterium | reverse complement strand
GCTGCAGACTGATACAGCCGAGGCACTGGGCATTACAGGCGGGAGACGTGGGAATGGGCGCCTCCCAGCGGCGAAAGAACAGGTTTTTGGCGGCAAAACAGTGATAGTCCACGGCGCAGCGGGCCAACTGTTCCAGAAGACGGTTGTCGGGAAATTCCCGCAGCCGTTTCCGCACCAGGGGATCCAGCTTCCGGTCATCGTAGTTGCAGGGGTTCCAGTTGTCGTTAGTATCCACCCGGCTGGCTGCTACGACGAACTGTTCCCGTTCTTCGTCCCAGCCCGCGGCCGTATAGGACCAGAGGGGCAGGTGCACGGTTTTCCGGCTGTAGTCGCAGGCCGGCAGCAGGGTCCGCACATAGCCGGGGGCCATGAAGGCGGAAACGGCCTGCACCGGCAGGCGGCGGCGCCCCTGACGCACCGTATCCACCGTGACAAACCGCCCCTGGCGGCTGTCCCATGCCAGGGGCGGTGTATTGGGGATAGTGAAGATTCTGCTCCCTTCCGGCAGGGGGATGAGCTCCACCGCTTCGGGGAGCACCGCCTCGGGCCCGTTCATACCGGCCATGCACAGCTCCGGGTGATCATAGATGGTGCCGTTTGCATCGGCATAAAGCAGTTTCGGCACGCTTCTTCGTTTCATGGTCTGCAATTCCAGTCCCATGGCAAAGCCCTCTCTTCGTTGGCTCGTTACCGGCTCATCGACGTACGTTCCGTAGGCCTCCGTCGCCGATTTCCTCGCCGCCTTGATAGCATCTTTGCTCGGGAATTGGAATAAGTTCCCTTGTCTTTCCCGATTGTTCTTCGCTACAATGGCCGCCATGAAGATCGTCCTGGCAACCCTTCACGCCAAATATGCCCACAACTCCCTAGCCCTGCCCTGTCTGGCCGCGGCAACAGCCGAGACTGCCGGCATCACCACCGTCATCCGCGAGTTCACGGTCAACGAGCACCACGCCAGCCTGCTCAGGGCCCTCATGACCGAGGACGCCGCAGTCATGGCCTTTTCCTGCTACATCTGGAATGTGGAATCCACGGCCCGGCTGGCTGCCGACCTGAAGCGACTGAATCCGGCGCTTATCCTCCTGGTCGGCGGACCGGAAGTGTCCCATACGGCACGGGAATTCCTGACCGATCATCCGGCCTTTGACGGGGTGATCCGCGGCGAAGGGGAACAGACCTGGCAGGAACTGGTCAGCCTGCTGCAGCGCTGTCGCCTCCATGGGCCAACCCTGTCGGATCTGCCCGACGGGCTGACCTGGCGCACCCCGGACGGCATCGTTGCATCGGCGCCGCGGCCGCCTTTGGCCAATCTGGACACACTGCCGTCCCCCTTTGCCCTCGGCCTGGCCGATCTGGGCAAGCCGCTGGTCTACTATGAAACGTCCCGCGGCTGCCCGTTCAGCTGCGCCTTCTGCATGTCCTCACTGGAACAGGGTGTCCGCGCCTTCTCCCCGGAGCGGGTTCGCTGCGACCTGCAGCTCCTCGGGAATAGTGGGGTACGGGTCGTCAAGCTGGTGGACCGCACCTTCAATTACGACCCTCGTCGGGCCGACGCCATCTGGGAGATGATTATCTCGCTGGATACGACCAGCTGCTTTCACTTTGAAATCGCCGCCGACCTGCTCACCGACGACAATTTCCGCACCCTGGCACGGGTTCCGGCCGGAAGGTTCCGCTTTGAAATCGGCGTACAGGCAACGGGGCGGGAGACCCTGGCGCGGGTGGCGCGCCACAGTGACACGGAGCGGCTCTTTGCCAATGCCCGCCGCCTGCTGCGGGAAACGGGCGTCGCCGTACACCTGGACCTGGTGGCCGGCCTGCCCGGCGAGGACTTCCAGGGGTTTCTCGGCTCCCTGGAGCAGCTGCTGACCATCCGTCCCCACCACATCCAGGTGGAGCCCCTGAAGGTGCTGAAAGGTTCGCCCATGGAGGCCATAGCCCGGGAGGAAGGCTACGCCTGGTCGGACAACCCGCCCTATGCCATCCTGAACACGCCCTGGCTGTCCTACGGGGAAATCTGCCATATCGAAGACATATCCCGCCTGCTGGACCAGTTCTACAACAGCGGCCGTTTTCGCAACGCCCTGGCCGCCGTGGCTGAACATCGTGAGCTTTCATTATTTTTCCGGGATATGGCCCGTCACCCGGCCACGGAGCACGCCCAGGCCCAGTCTTCGGTCAAGGGATTATTCGAGCAATTCTGGGGATTCACGCAGGCAAATCTGGAGCGAGCTGCAGCAGACTCCGTCCGCGACGCGCTCTGCTACGATTACTGTCGGGGAGAGTACCCCTCGGCCGGCCTGATTCCCTCGTTTTTCCCCCGGGACCGGCAGACATCGGGCAAGGGTCCGGACCGGGAACAGCGGGAAAAGATTCTTGCCCATCTCCAGCCGCACAAGGGAAGCAGGGTGCGGACCTTCTGCGCCGCCTTTACCAAGGACTACGCCACGGAACCGGCCGGACCCGGACCGGTACACATTCTCTTCGTCTATGTTGCCGCAGCCGGCGCCGGCCTGCAGGTGACGCCGGTCAGGATTACGGAACCGTGAAGCAGCCGCTGCCGGACCTCAGCGCTTTACCTCGATGCCGTAGGACTTGAGCTTCCGGTGCAGATTGCTCCGCTCCAGTTCGATGGCCTCGGCGGTCTTGCTGATATTCCAGTTGTTTTCTTCCAGTTTCTGCAGAATGAACTCCCGTTCGAACTCTTCCCGGGCTTCACGCAGCGTACCCAGCTCCAGCACCGCCTCGATCCGCCCCATGCCAGGCTCACCGGCAACCTGGCCATGGATCATGTAATCGGGCAGATGGCCGGCAGTGATACTCATCCCCGGCGTCATGATGACC
>CAYSWG010000309.1:0-2856 GCA_964434465.1 uncultured Geobacteraceae bacterium | reverse complement strand
GGCGCATGACCTGGCAGAAGCTGAATTCATGCCCCAGGGATAATAGCTCGCTCAGCATGGGAGAGTTTGTTATTCCTGTCGCAGGGGCCAATGGTATGCCTCTCCTTTGAGCGGTTCATCTATGGTAAGCCTGGTGTAGCAGTTCAGGGCGGAGTATGCCGCCAGGAAGCGGTCGAGGACGCAGCCGAACAGGTAAAGATCACCGCTACCGGCGAAGTGGTCGCGGCGGATTTTCAGGCGGATATGGCTGCCGCGTACGGGGACGCCGGCTACGGCGGTTTCGCCGGGGGTGACCGTTACCTCTTCTATTCCAGCGATCCGTTTCGCGTTGGCGGCCATGTGGCCGCCGGCGCCGTTGTCCTGGAAGAGGTACAGTTTCAGCAGTGTGCACAGGTGACCGGCGCTGCCAAGTGTCGCATGGTTCAGGTGGAGGTGGGTGGTGAGCCGCCACAGGAGTTCCTTTCCGAGGGGCGGCGGCAAACCGGGATTGACCGGCGTGATGTTGCGGCAGGCGACGCCCGCGGGTATCCCGGTTCCGGCGGCGCGTATGTCGCCGATGCGCAGGTTTTCCGGAAGTTTTCCGTTGGTGCAGGTGAGCTCTATGGAGAGGGTTTCGCCATGGGGAAGTTCCGTTCCTCCGGGAAACGCTACGCTGATGTATGCGTCGTATCCATCACGCACCGCCGATTTTTCCAGGCCCGCGTTGTATACCGGGTCATGGGGGTTGCCGCTTCCGAACAGTTCGAAGGCGCCATAGCTCCGTTCCTGGCCGCTGCTTCGCGTGAACCCGGTTACGCTGTCCACCGAGTATATCCGGTGATGGTCAGGGTCCGGCCCGCACGGGCGGATAAGATAGCGGCTTTGCCGGTGGTCTAAGGATATGGGGTCGGATGCGTGGGCGAACAGGTTGACCGCCGGAACCGCATTGGGAACGAAGTTGGCTTGCCCGAACTTCGGCAGTTCCGAGGCCAGGCCGTCCAGCTGGAGGCTGACGGTGAATTGCCCGCCCTCTCCCCGCTCCCGCCACCGGTCAAAGCCGCTCAGCTCGAAAAAGAGGAATCTTTCCGGAGCATTGAAATACTCCTGCAACAGACGGTAGCCCGGAAAGGCGTGGGATGGATACGGGGCAAGGATGTCGAATTCGTCATAACCAGCCGGTTTCAGGCATCCGGGCGGAAGGTTGACGCCGGCCGTGCCTGGAGCTGACAGGACTATCCGCTTCAGGTTCTGGCAAAGGAGTTTATACAATTTACCGGCGGTCACCCGGTCGCCAGCCAGGAACAGGCGGACGCTTCCCGGCCGCCATTGGCGGAGAGTAACCCCTTGAAGCTGGAACGACAGCCTGATTTCAGCGGCGCGCGCCGAGGTCTGCGTAACAGCCGCGGCCACGAGGTCTACAGGGTGAATTTCCAGATCGCAGGCGGTCCTGAATTGGCAGCAGGTCCCGTCCACCGGAATGGAGGCAATCCTTGCCCCGGCGGGAATCATTACGGACCGGCCCATGGCAGGCGCGGGGGTAAAGCCGATTATGGTGCTTGCGGGAACCGGCCGCAGGTAGTGCGGCAGAACAAGATGGGTCAGGTTCCGGATCAGTTCGGGAAAATCGGCCGAGAGCTTGCGGCTGAGCAGATCATTCTGGAAAACCACGGCATCCAGAAGACGCTCCACGTCCGGATCGGCCATTGGGCCGTTCAGAAGCGGCGCTAGCGCGGGATTGGCGACGGCGAACCGGTCCGCCAGCTCCCTGAGCCGCGGCAACTCCGTATGAAAGGATTTACTTGCCAAACCATTACTCCTGACCCGGCAACGCCGGGATCACAGCCGGACGCGGACCCGGCCGTCGGTGTCCACGACCGTTTCCAGCAGAACCTGACGGTCCCCTTCGATGGCCAGCCGGGCAATGATCTGGAAACGAAGGGTAAGCTCGTCTTCTTCACGCGGAATGAACGTCACGCTGGTCCCGGAAAGCCGCGGCTCATACCTGTCTATGGCATTCCGGATACTGCCCTCTATCTGATGCACCGACTCGGGATAGGTCTGGAGAAAATCCACGAAATCGGGAATCCCGTAATCTTCCGCGACCGGAACGTTGCCCTGACGGGTGTTGAGGATCCGCTGCAGATGGTCTACCACCGAATCAATGCACCGTTTGCGATCGGTGCTGACACGGCGCAGGGGTTCCCGTTCCTGGGAGCGGATCCTTTCGGACAACCTTTCTTCATGCATGGTGGAAATAACCTCTGAATGGAGACGCCGGGGCTGGAGACGGAGGATAAGTCGTCTCGCTCCCCCGGTCTCCAGCAGTCCGCCTAAATGTTTTTTTCAATTGCGTCCGCGCGGTCACCCGGCGCGGGATGACTGGAAAACACGCTGCTGTCGTTGCCGAACAGCTTTTCCAGTTTGCGCAGGGCGCTTACCGCGGACTTGGGCTCATACTTGTTGGTCTTCATGAACTTGAGCGCGTACATGTCCGCTTCTCTTTCATTGGATTGGGAATACTGGGCATGCACCAGTTTCTCCGCAAGACCGCCAAGGGCGGAGTCCGAAAGCTTGGCGACCGTGCCGCCGCTTGCTCCGCCAACCTTGCGCGCGGCTGATGTGGCATAGGCCGTCTGCAGCGCCTTTTTGGAATGTCCCAGGTTGACATGGCCAATTTCGTGGCCGATTACATAACGAACCTCGTCGTCGGTCATCTGGTCCATGAGCCCGGAATGGATACGGACCGTACCGTCGGCCATGGCGAAGGCATTGACCTCTTTAACCATGTAGACCTTGATGTTGGGGGTGGTGTTACCCTCTATTTCGGTCGTTGTCAAGAAAGTTGTCGCAATTGTTAAGCCGCTTTTTCTGTTTCCG
>CAYSWG010000308.1:0-2889 GCA_964434465.1 uncultured Geobacteraceae bacterium | reverse complement strand
GCCGACCATTTCCTTTGCCGAGTTTGCCGCAACCCAGAACCGTTTCGAGGTGCTGAAGAAGTTGAATCCGGGCGCAGCGGAGTCGCTGGTCAAGCGGGCCGACGAGTGGACGGCCCGGCGCCATTCCCTCTACCGCAAGCTGGCAGACTAGAGTCCCTTTAACAGATCCGTACCCAGGCGATCGTCCACGCGGCGGTCGCCCGTCTTTTACCCCGGAAGGAGCAGCCAATGACTACTGTAGTGCTTTCCACAGATTTCCCCGACCTGCCTCTGGCAGGCCGCGGCAAGGTCCGTGATATTTACGACCTGGGCGACGCCCTGCTCATCGTTACCACCGATCGCATCTCCGCCTTCGACGTCATCATGAACGAGGGAATACCCGGCAAGGGCGAGGTGCTGACCCGGATTTCCGCCCACTGGTTCCGGCGTACGGAAGGCATAATCGCCAATCACCTCATTACCACCGATGTGCGGGAGTTTCCCGCCGTCTGCCGTCCCTATGCGGATCTGCTGGCCGGCCGCTCCATGCTGGTGAAAAAGGCCAAACCCCTGCCGGCGGAATGCATCGTTCGCGGCTTCCTGGTTGGTTCCGGCTGGAAGGAGTACCGGTCCACCGGCTGTGTCTGCGGCATCAGGCTGCCGGAAGGCCTCGTGGAATCCCAGCGTCTTGAAGAGCCGATCTTCACCCCGTCCACCAAGGCGGAACTGGGTGCCCACGATGAAAACATCACCTTTGAGCGCATGGCCGAGCTGTGCGGCGCCGACCTGGCTGAGCAGGCCCGCCAGGCCTCCCTGGCCGTTTACCGGGCGGCGCGTGACTATGCCGACAGCCGGGGGATCCTCATCGCCGACACCAAATTTGAATTTGGCGTCCACGATGGTCAGCTCATTCTCATTGACGAATGCCTGACGCCGGACTCCAGCCGCTTCTGGCCGAAAGATGCCTATCGACCCGGCACGGTGCCGCCCAGTTTCGACAAACAGTACCTCCGTGATTACCTGGAGACCCTGGACTGGAACAAGAAGGCTCCGGCACCGCCGCTGCCCGGTGAGATAGTCCAGCGCACCGCCGAAAAATACCGGGAAGCCATGGAGTTGCTTTTTGGTGCTTCTTGACAGCCCCGTGCCGGATTGTCCATGACGTGCTGGAGGCTGCAAAGATGCTTGCCGCCGGCAAGGTCGTGGCTTTCCCCACGGAAACGGTCTACGGGCTTGGTGCCGATGCGGCCAATCCGGAAGCGGTCAGCAGGATTTTTCGGATAAAGGGGCGTCCTGCGGATCATCCGCTGATCGTGCACCTGGCCGCTGTGGAGCAGCTTTCGGACTGGGCGCGGGAAATCCCCGACGAAGCATACCTGCTGGCCGAACAGTTCTGGCCCGGGCCTTTGACTCTGATTCTCCGGCGAGACGGCAAGGTTCACGATGCGGTTACCGGCGGGCAGAACACCATCGGTCTGCGCGTTCCCGATCATCCCGTGGCTCTGGAGCTCATCCGTAACTTCGGCGGCGGCGTTGCCGCACCATCGGCCAACCGTTTCGGCCGGATCAGCCCGACCACGGCGCGTCATGTTCTGGAGGAGCTGGGCGATCAGCTGGAGTTGATCATCGATGCGGGTCCGTCACGAATCGGCCTGGAGTCCACCATTGTCAGCCTTGCCGGACTGGAACCGGTACTGCTGCGCCCCGGCGCCATTTCGGTCGGCGAACTGGAAGGGGTATTGGGCGGCCGCAGGCTGGCGCACGCGGCTGGGACGGACCGGCCGCGTGCGCCGGGCATGCTGCCGTCCCACTATGCGCCGCTGACTTCCTTTAGGATCATGGAGCAGGACCTGCTGCGGGAAGCGCTGCAGCGCCTGCAGGCTGACGGCAAGAAGGTGGTTGTCATGACGTTTCCGTCCCGTGTTGCCCTGGTGCCTGACACCATGGCTTTACAGATCATGCCGGAAAATCCCGCTGAGTATGCTCGGGAACTCTATGCGATCATGCGTGTGCTGGACAACGGAGACTTTGATTGCATTCTCGCGGATGCCCCCCCTGATACGCCGCCCTGGCAGGCGGTCAGGGATCGTCTCTATCGCGCCGCGGGGTAAACGCATGGTTGTGGAAAGAACATTGTCATAAGGGAGACAGGAAGGTGCGTGGCAGAGTTCTCATCATTATGGGAAGTGATTCTGGCTACCGGTGCTTGAGGAAACGGCCCGGGTCTTGAAGCAATTCGGGGTTTCCTTTGAGATACACGTCTCATCGGCCCATTGCTCGCCGCGAAAGACCGAGGAATTGGTGTGCGGCGCTGTTGAGCGGGGCGTACAGGTCATTATTGCCGCTGCCGGAGTGGCAGCGCATCTGCCGGGGGTGGTCGCTGCGGGCACGATCCTCCCGGAAATCGGGGTTCCCATGGCCGGCGGGGCACTGAACGGTGTGGATGCCCTCTAATTCATAGTCCAGATGCCAGCCGGGGTACCGGTTGCCACCATGGCCATCGGCAAGGCAGTGGCGAAAAATGCCGGTATCCTTGCGGTGCAGATTCTTGCCCTGGCGGATGGGGCATTGGCTGAGCGCCTGCTGAATTTCCGTAAGGAGATGGCGTTGGAGGTAGAGGAAAAGGATGCCAAGCTCAACCGCATGCTGCGCGAGGGGGCCGAGTAACGGGTTGGTGTCTTTGCCTGTTGTCATTTCGCTCTCTTCGTGGGAAAACAGAATCGGTAACGTCTGAACGTCGAGACCGGGGAATGCCGGGGTTTCATCGTCGTTGACGCCGTTTCCATGCTGATGAGCCGGGTGAATTTCGTCGTGCAGCGCCCTGGTTGAGGGTGGAGAAAACAGAGGCATGAAGCGCAGGCGCTGGAGTGAAGGCGTTACCGGATTCAGGTGACCATTTTACATACAAGG
>CAYSWG010000307.1:0-2900 GCA_964434465.1 uncultured Geobacteraceae bacterium | reverse complement strand
CCCGCTGGGGACGCCAACAAATTCAGGGGGTTGCAGCAATGCAGCCCTTTTCTTTAGCGTCACTGTCAGAAAAACGTAAGAAATTAGCCGTTCCTTTGCCCTCAATGAAGCTTAAAACGTCTCGGTTTTCGAGTAACAGATGAGCATAGCGCGCGCTCATACGCTGGTCTTTGTGGCCCAGGGCGTGCTGCACCTGATAAAGAGATGCTCCGCTATTGATTAGCAAAGTCGCGAAGTCATGCCGTAGATCGTGGAACCTGAGATTACCAATCCCTGCCCGCTTGCATGCTCTTCGGAAAGCCATAGAGACAGCTTCCACAGTGTAAGGCTTTCCATGCTCATTAACAAAGACATAGGGGCTGATAATCTTTCTCTCTTTCAAAACACGCTGCAGGGTCGCTTTGACCTCGGAAGTCATGCGGATAGAGAACGGCTCTGAGTTCTTCATTTCATCACCGGAAATATTGATCCGGTCATGGTGAAAGTCGCATTGACTGAGGGCAAGGGAAATGACCTTGCCTTCCCGGAGTCCTGTACTGCAGGCAATGATAACCATATCCCTTAAGCAAGACATTTTTGAGTTTGAGAGAGAAACAGATAGCTTTTCTGCTTCTTTTTTGGTGACGTAGCGCACCCGCTTAATGTCTTTGAGGCCCTTGATGACTTTTTTAACAGGGTTCTTGTCGGGAAGTTCCCATTCATCAATAGCCTTGTTGAAAACCTGTCTCAAAAAAGAAAGCTCTTTCTTTACGGTTGACTCCCCGGCTTGCCTGCCCTTGCCCTTGCCATACTTGAGGTCACCGGTCAGCCTCAGAGATTTGTAAGAGCTAAGAAGAGGGTGTAACTTCCACCATTAATCTACCCTAAAACCCCGTCTTTTTCTTACAATCATCTAACCTCATAAAGAAGAGAATCACAGAGGAATAATACAAAGGAGAGAGGACGGCCAAGGAACAACTGTTGGCGACAAACCCCTTGGCAGTCCTCCCGAAAGAAGGTTTATTGTTACTGTATTTTGGGGTAGATGTAAAGGTTCTTTTTCAGCTGGGCAAAAGATATCCATGGGCAAGGCCGTGGAGATGCCCGAGGTGTCAGGGGCTGAGGCTGTGGGGGCATGGGTATGCGGCACGGTATTTTGGGGAGTACCTGGAGCCCCTGTGGGTAAAGCGGTACCGTTGTCCGGACTGTGAGGCAGTACATACCTGTCGTCCTGATGAATACTTTGAGCGGTATCGGTATCCCATCGTGACAGTCGTCATGAGCCTTGTGAATAAGATTCTGCATGGCCGGTGGCTGCGGTGCATAAACCGGCAGAGCCAGTTGCCGTGGTACCGGACAGTGTGGGGGTGGTGTTCACGCCGTCAGGCCATAGCAGGACTCACCGCAGAACACCTCCGGCAGTATGTTTCCGAGAAGGTATCCGCATCAAAACAATCTCAGCTGCTTCGGTTGTGAGAAGCCCCCCACCGGGTTTTTGCGTAGTTTCCGGCGATGTGAGTGTCGTACTGTGGTACATCACAACTACAGGAGGCATTCATGATGGAAGAAGCAAAGCAACGGATAGCGGAGTTTCGGTTTGGAGTGATCCACGACCTGATCTGGGATCGAAAACTGAGCAGGGGGCAGAGAAAAAAGCTGCTTAGGGAGAAGGCTGCGTGTGAATGGGAGATCCCCGGCAGCGGCAGAAGCAGAGTCAGTGCCTCTGCGATCCTCAGCTGGGTGAGGCGGTATGAGCGTGGCGGCAGAAAACTTGAGAGCCTGTACCCGGAGCCGCGCAGCGACCGGGGCAGACCGCGAGTGCTTACCGACGAAATGGTACTTGCATTATGCGATCTGAAGCGGCAGTACAAGGGCGCCTCGCTTGCGGTGGTACTGAAGGCAGCGAGAAACAAAAACATCATCGGCCACGACTTCAAGGCTGCCAATGCGACTATCTACCGGCTGTTTAAGCAGCGGGGGCTGATGAACCGGCAGGAACAACTTGAGGATCGCAGGAAATTCGAAGCGGAACTGCCCAACGACATCTGGCAGAGCGACTGTATGCATGGTCCCATGGTGGAGGTTGATGGGAAACAGAGAAAGAGCTGCCTATTTGCCTTCATTGACGACATGAGCCGGTTGATCTGCCATGCAGAGTTCTACCTCAATGAGCGGATCGATGCCTATACTGATGCCCTGAGGAAGGCACTTCGGAAACGGGGGTTACCCCGGAAACTTTATGTTGATAACGGGCCGGCCTTTCGGTCTCATCACCTCAGTCACGCCACGGCTTCCCTGGGAACAGCGCTGATCCATTCAAAGCCGTATCAGCCTCAGGGCAGAGGCAAGATAGAGCGATTCTTCAGAACCGTAAGATCTCAACTTCTGAGCACCGCTCCGGCAGAACTGACGCTTCAGAGCCTCAATGAGGCCATGGATCAATGGATTGACCACTACCACCAGAACATCCACGCCGGCACCAGGCAGGCGCCTCTTGCCCGTTATCTCAAACATGCACACCTGGTACGGGTGGCTCCGAAGGACCTGGATGATTACTTCCGTATCCGGGTGCAGCGCAAGGTGGATAAAGACAGGACGGTTTCGCTTAATGGGCGGCTCTATGAAGCACCGGTGGAGCTCATCGGACGGATGGCGACCCTGTTGTATCACGAGGCGGATCCTGCCCGCGTTGAGGTCTTCTTCGACGGTGTCTCTCAGGGCATGCTTGTGCCTCTGGATCTCAACGTCAACTGTCGTATACGGCGCAGACAGGAGAAGGTCGAATTGCTGCCTGTTGAGCAGCAGCCGGAGACTGAGCGCCGGTACGAAGGCGGCAAGCTCTTTGGCCCGAAGGAGGAAGACGATGAGTTACGTTTCAAATCAGGCTATTTTCTGCACTACATTTTCTGTATTTTCGATAA
>CAYSWG010000306.1:0-2916 GCA_964434465.1 uncultured Geobacteraceae bacterium | reverse complement strand
GGCGCCAGCAACTACTTCCGGCTCGACCCGGGGCGGCAGATGGCGCTCGACGACAAGCCTTACGTGCTGGACGACCCGAAGTTTTACATGACCGGCGCGATCAGCGATCAAGCCGTCAGAATGCTGCGCGAAGCCGCTCCGCGCCCCGACCCGTTCCTGCTCTATCTGGCCTACACCGCGCCGCACTGGCCGTTGCATGCCTGGCCGGAAGACATCGCCAAATACCGCGGCAAGTTTCTGGGCGGCTGGGACCGGCTGCGCCAGCAGCGCCACGAACGCCAGCTTGCCATGAAGCTGGTGGAGCCGCGCTGGGGGCTCTCCACCCGCGACGCCGGCGTGCCCCCCTGGGCCGACGTCACCAACAAAGAGGAGTGGGACCTGCGCATGGCGGTCTACGCCGCGCAGGTGGAGTCGATGGACCGCGGCATCGGGCGCGTGCTCGAGCAATTGCGCGCCTCCGGGCGGCTCGACAACACGCTGATCCTCTTTCTGGCCGACAACGGCGGCTGCGCCGAAGAGAACATCGGCGGGGAGAAAGCCGCGGCCGACCCCGTGCCTGGCGGCGCGGACAGCTTCACCAGCTACCGCCGGCCCTGGGCCAACGCCAGCAACACGCCGTTCCGCTACTGGAAGCAGATGGTGCACGAGGGCGGCATCGCCTCGCCGCTGGTCGCCCACTGGCCGCGCGGCATCACCGCGCGCGGCGCCGTCACACATCAGCCCGGGCACGTCATCGACATCATGGCCACCTGCCTCGACGTGGCCGGCGCGGCCTACCCCAAGGAGTTCCGCGGCAAGCCGGTGACCCCGCTCGAGGGGCGCTCGCTGCTGCCGGCGTTGCAGGCGAAGACGCGGCAAGGCCACCCCGCCATCGGCTGGGAACACCAGGGCCACCGCGCCCTGCGCCAAGGCGACTGGAAGCTGGTGGCCCGCAACCGCCAAAGCTGGGAACTCTACAACCTGGCCGAAGACCGCACCGAGCGCAACGACCTGTCCGCCAAAGACGCACCGCGCCTCGCCGCCATGACCAAAACCTGGCAAGCCTGGGCGGACCGCTGCGGCGTCGTGCCCTTCGACAGCCTGGCCCCGGCGCGCAAAGGCTGAGGGCGCGCCCTTCCTGGCGCCGGCGAAGGGGGGCTTCCAGCCCGCATGGAGCTTTAGTCCGCTTGCCGTGGATCGGGGCTCAAGCCCACCGTCACTGGCGCGGCTGAAGCCGCACGCGGACTAAAGTCCACCCTCCAAGCGCTGTCGCCGGGGAGGAAGGTGGGATTCATCCCGCGCGGAGTTTCAGCTCCGCCTGCCGCGGGGCACGGCTGAAGCCGCGAACGTCAGACGCCCGCGTTGGGGCTTCAGCCCGCGCGGTGCTTCAGCACCGCCCGCCGCAGAGCACGGCTGAAGCCGCGGGCGGACGAAGGCCCACCGCCCCTGGCGCGGCTGAAGCCGCACGCGGACTGAAGTCCACCCTCCAGGGGGTGGCTGTGAGTGAGATGGATTATTTGAGAGCGACTTTCTACGCGGGCCACTATCTCCAGCAGTGAGCTATTACCGCCGCCGATTGCCACACCTGGAGGCGCCTGGAACGCCTGCCTTTGTCACCTGGCGGCTGCGGGGCAGCCTGCCGGCCGGGCGCGCATTCCAGCGCGAGACCTGCACTACCGGAGAGGCGTTCGCGGCGCTGGACCGCGCGCTCGACAGCGCGCGCAGCGGAGCTCTCTGGCTACAGCGGCCAGAGATTGCCCGGCTGGTAGCAGGGCGATTGCACGAGGTTGCCGGAGAAGGGCTGTGCCACTTGCACGCCTATGTGGTCATGCCGAACCACGTGCATGTGTTGTGGACCGCCCTGCTTGAGCAAAGCGATCTGATTCGCCGCGTGAAAGGGTCCACCGCCAGGCAGGCCAACAGTTTGTTGGGCCGCGGCGGCGAGCCATTCTGGCAGCAGGAGTATTTCGACCGGCTGGTACGGAACGCGCTGGAATTCGAGCGGATACAAAGCTATATTGAGCGGAATCCGGTGCGGGCGGGGTTGGCGGCGCGGGCGGAGGAGTTTCCCTGGTCAAGCGCGGGATGGCGCGGCTGAAGCCGCGGGCGTCAGCCTGCGGGAAGGTGGGCTTCAGCCCGCGCGGTGCTTCAGCACCGCCCGCCGTGGAACTTGGCTGAAGCCGCGGGCGCACGGGAGCCCACCGTCTCTGGCGCGGCTGAAGCCGCACGCGGACTAAAGTCCACCCTCCGTTAGCGGCGGCGGCGCAGGAGGCAGACGGCGGTCAAGCCGAGACTCATCAGCAGCCAGGTGCCCGGCTCGGGGATGGGCACGCCGGCCATTGTGAGGCTGGTCACGCCAGGCTCGAAGTCGAGCCAGACGGGGAAGCCCAGCGGGTCCGCGGCGTCGGAAAGCGCGTCGAGCCCCGCGATGCGGAAGCGGGTCACGCCCGGCCCGAAGAGGAACGGGGTCACCGCCGAAGTGCCGGAGTGCGAGCCTGCCAGCACAAAGGAGAGGCCGTCCCACACCAGGATGTCGGCGGTTCCAAAGGGGATGAACTCCCAATCCACACCCAGGAAGGCGCCGCCCGTGGCGTTGAACTCCCAGGTGTCGACAAACGGCGGGTCAAACCAGCGCCGCGGCGGCGGGTTGAGGAACTCGTTCACTGGCGTGCCGAAGGGGCTGGTTCCGGGCACCGTTGGGAGCAGCGGATTGCCGGGCGAACTGCCGGGGCCCCCGAGGCCGAGATCACTCACGCGGTACAGGGTGCCGGCGCCGGACGTGCCGCCACCATACGTGGTCCCGTACAGGTTCCCCAGGGCGTCGAAGGTCACCCCGGGGTAGGGATCCCTGCCGTTGCTCCCATCGAAGTTGACCAGAATGGTGAGCGTGCTCGTCGCCGGGGTGTATCGGTACAAGGTGCCGCGGTTGGACGTTCC
>CAYSWG010000305.1:0-2924 GCA_964434465.1 uncultured Geobacteraceae bacterium | reverse complement strand
CTGATTTACGGCAAACTCTACCAAATCCCCGACCTGAAGGCCCGCATTGCCGAACTGACCACCCTTGTTCAGGAGGTGCGCAAGGCGGCAGGCGAAAAGCTGGCAGTACTGGATGGGGCGCAGCAGAAGTTGTCCGATGCCTTCAAGGCATTGTCAGCCCAGGCCCTGCAGAGCAATAACCAGTCGTTCATGGAACTGGCCCAGCTCATGTTCGAAAAATTCCAGGATGGTGCGCGGGGGGATCTGGACCAGCGTCGGTCAGCCATTGACGAGTTGGTCAAGCCGTTGCGGGAAGCCCTGGAGCGGGTCGACGGCAAGATCCAGGAGCTGGAGCAGGTGCGCACCACCGCCTTTGTCTCTCTGAGTGAGCAGCTCAAGGTACTGGCGACGACCCAGGTGCAGCTCCAGGGGGAAACGGCCAACCTGGTGAAAGCCTTGCGTTCGCCAACGGTGCGCGGCCGCTGGGGGGAAATTCAGCTGCGGCGGGTGGCGGAAATTGCCGGAATGGTCAATTATTGTGATTTTGTCGAGCAGGAAACCGTCAGCGGCGCCGACGGACGGTTGCGGCCGGACATGGTTGTCAAGCTGCCCAACGGCAAAAACGTAGTCGTTGATTCAAAGGCCCCCCTTGCTGCCTACCTGGAGTCTCTGGAGGCTCCCGATGAGCAGCACAAACTATTGAAACTCAAGGAGCATGCCCGCCACATTCGCGTACATCTGGGCAAGCTCTCCGCAAAATCCTACTGGGACCAGTTTCAGGCCACTCCCGAGTTCGTCGTGTTGTTTCTGCCGGGGGAAACCTTTTTCAGCGCTGCCCTGGAGCAGGACCCGAGCCTTATTGAATGCGGCGTTGAGCAGAAAGTGATCCTGGCCACGCCGACCACGCTCATCGCCCTGCTGCGAGCCGTTGCCTATGGCTGGCGCCAGGAGCACATTGCCGAAAATGCCCAGGCTATCAGCGAACTGGGCAAAACACTCTATGACAGGATTGCAGTGCTTGCCGGCCACTTCACCGATCTGCGCCGCAGCCTGGAGCGGGCGATTGAGTCCTACAACCGGGCGGTTGGTTCACTGGAAAGCCGGGTCCTCGTTTCGGCGCGCCGTTTCAAGGAGTACGGCGCATCTACGGGCAAGGATATTGAACCCCTGGAGACAATCGATACCAGGCCGCGTGGAACAGAATTTTCCGGTTCCGTCGATGGGGATCTCCCCTCCTGATCAGCTGACCGTTGCCATTTTTCCCGATGAGTGCCAGCTGTACCATACCGAAAAGGGCCACCCGGCATGCTGCCGGGTGGCCCTTTTCACTGTTCTCGCGACCATCGTCACACCCTGGAGATGACGGTCGGGAAGAATGCCGCACTACCTATTTGATGAGCGTGCCGATACTGCCCCAGCGAACGCTCCATTCGTCCCCGTTCCAGGACCAGTATTTGATGAAGGCGAGACCTTTGATCTTGTCCCGAGTGACAAAGCCCCAGAAGCGGCTGTCGTAGGAGCGATCCCGGTTGTCGCCCATGACGAAATAGGAGTCGGCCGGAACGGTGACCGGTCCGAAGGAGTCACGGGGGTTCTGTTCTTTCGGGACGATATCCTTTTCCTTGTGCACTTCGTGGCTGGTCCGGTAGAGCTTGCCGTTCACATAGATGTTCTTGTTGACGCCCTGGACCACATCACCGGGGACACCGACAATGCGCTTGATGAAGTCCTTGCCCGGGTCTTCCGGGTACTCGAAGACGATGACATCACCCCGAAGGGGGTCGCGCAGCTTGAACAGGCGCAGGTCGGTGAAGGGAATGGTCGGGCCGTAGATGAACTTGTTCACCAGGAGGTGGTCACCGATCAGCAGGGTGTCTTCCATGGAGCCGGAAGGTATCTTGAATGCCTGGACGACCAGCGCCCGGATAATGAGGGCCAGTATGACGGCAATGACGATGGATTCGCCGTATTCACGGACCAGGCTTTTCTTTTTTGGTGGTGGAGGCGTCTCCGGGGTCCGGCGGGCGGCGCTGTCATCGCGATAGGTGTTTTGTGCCATTGACGGGTTCCTTGATTTTGGTTTTGGTCCTTTGGCAGAGGACGGTAATCCGGTGGTGCGGACGGGGAGCCGTTGCGGCATCCCGTGTGACAGTCTCGCTAGTCTTCCACCTTGAGAATCGCCAGAAACGCCTCCTGGGGGAGTTCCACGTTACCGACGTTTTTCATGCGCTTCTTGCCTTCCTTCTGCTTCTCCAGCAGCTTTCTCTTCCGGGTGATGTCGCCACCGTAACATTTGGCGAGAACGTCCTTGCGCAGGGCTTTGACCGTTTCCCGGGCGATGATTTTCGTGCCGATGGCCGCCTGTATGGCCACTTCGAACATCTGGCGGGGGATCAGTTCCTTCATTTTTGAAACCAGATCACGACCGCGGTAGTAGGCCTTGTCACGATGGATGATCAGGGACAGGGCGTCGACCACCTCACCGTTGATCATGATATTGAGCCGGGCCAGTTCGCTGCGGCGGTAGTCCAGATATTCATAGTCCAGGGAGGCATATCCCTTGGTGATGGATTTGAGCCGGTCATAGAAATCAAGGACGATTTCATTGAGGGGCATTTCGTAAATAATCATGACCCGGGACTGGGTAAGGTATTTGATTTCCCGCTGTACACCCCGCTTTTCCTCGCAGAGGGCGAGCACACCGCCGACAAACTCGTTGGGCACATGGATGGACGCCAGGATGAACGGTTCTTCCATGTGGTCGATCATCTGCAAGGGGGGCAACTGGTTGGCGCTTTCAATGGTAATCATTTCGCCATCGGTCATGTGGATCCGATAGACAACCGTCGGTGCGGTGGTGATGAGCTGCAGGTCGAACTCGCGCTCGAGGCGCTCCTGGATGATCTCCATGTGGAGGAGGCCCAGGAACCCGCACCGGAAGCCGA
>CAYSWG010000304.1:0-2924 GCA_964434465.1 uncultured Geobacteraceae bacterium | reverse complement strand
CGACAAGACTACCATGATCCAGCGCAATATATAGAGTTTGGACAAAATCTGACCAGGGAGAAATGCAAAAAAGAATGCCATTACGAGATAGAAGAGAGGGGGTTGGTACCCTTCATAGCTGTGCCCTTCAAGACCCATTTGAGTAGGATCGGCAACGGGATAGGGAGGCCAATGAAAAACTTCCCAACGGCGTGTAAGAAATACACTTTCAACAATTTCTCGCGATAGGTAGAGTTGTCCTATAACCGGTAGAGACCGGTTCTCCGCTAAATATTGAATATAATGAACATGCTGCTGTTCATCAATCAATCCCCAGGGCGGCAGGAAACTGGCGTATATTAGCCCACGCACCAGCGCCAGCAGCAATATCAATCCCAATAATGTGTTGTGATTACGGCGTGCTCGCTCCCACATCTTACGAAACATCATCCAGCTTTTCTCCGACAGCGCTTCTTTCTAGAGTAATCGGATTACTAGTTTTTCTAAAGGTCTTTACGACACAACAACAACGTCCAGGGAAAGGCCACTACCCATTTCACAATGACGAACTCAGAACTAGCAAATGCCACAAACTGCTGTCCGGTCCAGTGCTGCACATGTTCAGGATCGTTTCCCCATGTACTTATATGCTTCCCGCGCAAAGCGTTCAACAAACGAAACCACGGCTCATGAGGGGCACTCAACAACACATAGGCACGCGTCACTCGTCGTAATTCGCGCAAAGCCATCTCCGGTTCGAGTAAGTGTTCTAACACTTCATTACAAAGCACTAGATCGAATTGCAAATCGGGAAAGGGTAGCGCCAGCACACTTGCACAGTTGCGCTGCATCCCAGGCATTAAGGCCCGCCCACGCACCAAAGCGTCAACATCCAAATCTACGCCCCAGAATTTAGCCTGAGTACCCCACTCCTGTCGTAAGTAACGACTCACAAACCCCTCAGCACAACCAGCATCTAGAATCGTGGACGCCCCCAGAGATGCTGTCAACTTAGCCGCCTGTCGCAGAAAACGGCTTAACAACCATTGCTGTACAGGGTTGGAGCTTTCGTACTTTTGCAGATTACCATGTTGGGACATCAATCCAACCTCTTCTGAACGGAGTAATTGGCGATATCCTGCGCTTGCCCATACGCAATCATCTCCGCTAACAGCCCCATCGAAAAGAACTGAAGTCCAACAATCATCAACAATACGCCCAACATCAACAATGGTCGATTGCCAATCGGACCTTGATCTTTAAACCACAGAAACGTGAGATACAAATTGATCAAGCCCCCAAGACTAAAGGTTCCCATTCCAGCCCAGCCAAACAAATGCAAAGGACGCCAGGTGTAAGCTCCCAGGAAAAGCACCGTCAACAAATCAAAAAAACCTCGGGCAAAACGTCGAAAACCATACTTAGAGCGTCCAAATCTGCGTGGATGATGCGTTACCTTGATCTCAGTAACACGAAAACCCTTCTGGTGCGCCAGAACAGGCGTATAACGATGTAATTCACCATATAGCCGAAATTCTTTGATAACTTCGTGGCTGTACGCTTTAAAGCCACAATTGAAATCATGAAGTTTTAAACCAGTGGTCAAACGCACAGCGAAGTTGAAAACCCTAGAAGGTAGTGTTTTAGACAGCGGGTCATAACGAGGGTATTTCCAACCAGACACTAAGTCATAGCCCTCACGCATTTTCTCAAGAAAACGCGGGATCTCTGTCGGATCATCCTGCAAATCGCCGTCAAGCGTAATAATAACTTCGCCATGTGCCGCCGCGAACCCGGCAGAAAGGGCTGCCGACTTACCGAAATTTCTCCGGAACCGGATCACTTTTACCTTTTTATCTTGCGTATACAGAGTCTCCAACACCTCAAAAGTACCATCTTGGCTACCATCATCCACAAAGACAATTTCATATTCTTTGACGTTCATTGAGATCAACGTCGTCGTCAATTTTTGATATAACGCCGCTACGTTCTCGCGTTCATCCAATATTGGTATAACAATAGAAATTTCCATACGAGCATCTCCAAATCAGTTAAAATGTGTCCACATTTTCCAATAACGCATACTTCTACAGTACATAACTGACAACCACATACATACAAAGCACATAACTCACCAACCAGCTTATGGCCCGTAGTATAATGCTTTTCTTGTTTTCTATAGGTATTGTTCCCGCCAATAGCATAGCAAGTGGCATTAAGGAAGAAAAAAGATACCGACCTTGAGGTTGGAAATCATACGTCCAGGAACTATATATAGAAGCTGCAATGTTCAGCAAAATGGAAAAAGGTGCGCTAACAAACAATGCTCTAGTAACAAGATTCAGTACCGACCATTTTGACCAAACCACCCCTACAGTTATCCCTATGTTAAGTAAGAGAATAACAAGAGCCACAATATATATCCAGTCCGGCAAAATGACAGTGAAATAGCCAAACATACCATAAAAACTCTTCAATAAAGCCTCAAACCAACGCCAATCATAGATAATGACCGTTATGGGCTCATTCCTGTCGGCTAAACGATAACCTGGTCTGGTTATATTGCTAGGTTTAGCTTCAGGCCAAGCCCTAATCTCTTTCATTTCTTCTACTTTTGTATCCCAATCTCCTTGCGTAAGAGGATAAATGAGTTTTAATGGCGCGACTACTAAGAGAACAATAGTGAGAAAGACAACTACAGAAGTAGCCATTTTCGCAAACGACCATTTAAGCGCATTCTTTTTGCACTGCTCAAAGTACTGTGTGCCAACTAAAACACTTATCCAAGACAGGGATAACCAGAAAGATTCTTTCGATAGTAACAATAACCCTACTAACAAACCTAGCAAAGCTGCATAGCGAGGACTGCCAATCTTTACTTTCGTTGTTAACTTTAGTTTCCGCTAAAATAGTGCAAAAAATCTCATCCGTGGTATGAATAGGTA
>CAYSWG010000303.1:0-2927 GCA_964434465.1 uncultured Geobacteraceae bacterium | reverse complement strand
AATTTTTTAACTGTTGCGTTTATTATAGAGACTACTTCAAGGCTTAAAAGGGAGTCATAAGGCAATGGGCCGGAATCAGAATATTCAGGTGTAAATTCCTCTCCCTTTCTGTTCCTTTGTGGTTGGTCAATAGATACAGAGGCTTTAGAAGATTTGAAACTGTCTTTAATCTTATTGATCGTTGTAACTTTAAGAAAGTTTCTGAATTTTTTCTTTTCCTTTACTTTTTTCATAGCCTTCTCTATCAGATGCAGGGTAATTACCTGAGCCAATTCGTCCGGCTCATTATCAATCCCCCACTTCTTCCATTTGCATATGGTAAATATATAGTTATAGACATACTGCCATGCATCCTCGTCTCCCTCTTTACACATGCCATATAAGTCTTCATCTGTAACACTATTAAAGTCAATCATCTGTGTCTCCTAATATAAGACTTTTTTTGAAGGAAATTTTATGCAAATTTTGCTCTTACCCATCTTTTCCAGCCCTGTTCCAAAAGATAGAAGTTTAGGCACATGTCAGACAGTATCCTTCTTATCGGCCTCCGAGCGCTTTGAAATAGAATGGATTTTACTTTATCCCATCCATAAGTTTCAATCAGATATTCAGCCAGACTCGATGCCTCTGCATAGGCAAGTTGTCTTAGTTCCTCAGGTGAATCAGGAGGAATGGAATTATTCAATATCTCTATTGGCAAAACCTTTTCTTCTCTTAAAGCCTTTTTCAATTTCATTAAATATTCAAATGAAAGATCCTGAGAGATATATACAGCAAGCCCCTCATCAAGCCAGTAAGGACAATTACCACCACTTATTTCACATACCGCGAAATGGATTATCTCATGCGTAAGGATAATATAAAGCGCTTCCGGCTCTTCGTCTTCTTTTTCAGCTATTACCCTGATCCTGCCGTCGTATATGCCGGCTATCCATGAGGCGTATCTGCTTTTTGACCTTCCGTCATCTCTCATTTCCTCCATAGAATTATAGATGTCTATTTCAATCTTCTTAATGTCATAGTCAAACCTGTCTTTGACAATCTTCTGCGCCCGTTTTATTGCTCTGAAGACATTTTCGATATCAAGGCAATGATGCTTAAGGTGGAAGTTAATGGTTATTCCATTTTTTACAAGGCTGACAAAATCATCCTCGCCGATATAGGATGATCTTGCCACATCCATTTTTATAATGGATTTTACTTTTTTATAGATGCGGTCTTTATCATTCATTGCAATGACAATGCATTATTCAGTCAAGGTAATATTGCGGAGCTGAACCGCAAATCTAAATCTATCATCAGCATAATATCTAATTTCAAGTAATTTAAGCTTGCCTATTGACCTTCTCCACATCATTAAAGTAGTACTTCCCCAAAAATAACAGGCATTTTAGCCTTTGGAGTCGGTGACCTATAGCCCAAAGAACTATGTGACCTGACCTGATTGCACTCCTTCGCCGGTTCTCTATCAATACCCTGTACTCGTTCAATACATATGAGACAAACGGAGAAAGAATTGTATATTGCGATTTGCACTTTTATCATAAATAATAAGCTTTATCCAGAGTGCGGTTATTCTTTTTCTCGAATCAAAGTCAATAAATCATTTGGCTGACAGTTGAAATAAACGAGCAATTTCTCTATGTCTTTCCTGCTTAAGTTATAATTGTGGTTGGTTGCAATTCTTGATAAAGTTAAAGCTTTAATACCTGTTTCTTCTTCAATAACCTTATAGGTTATTCGCCTCTTGTCAACAGCGCTCTTTTTTTCCATCAATGCTTTTAAATTTACCAGAAGCATTTAAACTCCTTCATTTATCAATTTTAGATTAATTTTATCACCAAAAGATATTTAAAAGCAAAACAAGCTTAAAAAATATCATGGCAAGACTTGACAAAGTTATCAAAAAATGATATTAATATATCATAGAAGGATAAGTAAATATCCTGAGCTGATGTTTTGGAAGGAGGCGCTATGTGCGTTAAGAAAGAAGATTTCAAGTGTTTTGAGGATCTTTATAAGACCATCAATGATGAGGGAGGCATTGAACAAGGGGAATTTATATCAAAAAGCATGATCAAGAAAGCCTATAAGGCTGTAAAGGAGGAATAAGAGAATGAAGCTTATGAAAAAAGATATTAGAGCAAATGAGGTTATCACAACATTTTTCGCCCTTGAGGCCATGGAACTCAGGAAAAGTAAAGCACAAAAGAATTTCCTATCTCTCGACCTTTATGACAGAACAGGAAAATTTAAAGGGTATCTCTGGAATGAACCGGTCATGGCAGCGGCTACTCTGACAGAAAAATCCTTTGTAAAGGTGCGCGGAATAGCCAAGATAATAAATAACTCGCTGATTATTGATATTGAAAAGATCAGAAAGGCGGAAAAGCATGAAGTTGATATGCGTGATTTCCTTGAGGTTGTGTCCGGCGGCATAGAGCTATGGCATAAAAAATTGATAAATGTTGCAGGATTAATAAAAGATTCGAATTGCAAAAGACTCATAGACTCTTTTATCAATGATGACGAATTCTTTGAACAGTTTATAATATCCCCGGGAGGAATATCGGTTCATCACAACTATATAGGCGGACTTCTTGAGCACACTGTCAATACAATGATGCAGGCGTCATTTATCGCTGATCAAAATACCGGACTTCTGGATAAAGACCTTCTTCTTACAGGCTCATTTCTGCATGATATGGGCAAGATAAGGGAAATCTACTGGGAAATAGCAAAGGAATACACAACAGAGGGAAAGCTTTTAGGGCATATAGGTATAGGTCTTTTAATGCTCGAAGAAAAGTTGTCGAAGATTAGAAATTTCCCTGAAGACCTGTCGGTCTTGCTTAAACATATGATCCTTTCCCATCACGGAGAACTGGAATATGGAAGCCCTGTGAGACCGGCAACACCTGAGGCCC
>CAYSWG010000302.1:0-2948 GCA_964434465.1 uncultured Geobacteraceae bacterium | reverse complement strand
CCGTGAGGGTGGCAGAACCGTTGGCGCCGGTGTTGTAAGTTCAATCATTGAATAGATTCCAGCGGGGGCAGGTTTTGGCCTGCCCCCGCCAGTATAGATGAGGATATCATGAGAGACATCATTACCTTGGCATGTACAGAGTGTAAACGTCGCAACTATACAACAACAAAAAACAAAAAAAACACTCCGGGTAAACTCGAGTTGCGAAAATACTGCCGCTTCTGTAAAACCCATACCAACCATAAGGAAGGCAAGTAGTTTCTCTTGCAGGCCAGTAGCTCTAACGGCTAGAGCACCGGTCTCCAAAACCGGGTGTTGGGGGTTCGAATCCCTCCTGGCCTGCCATTATTCTAGAGTCTTAGGGATAGCGAGTGATTGCACGAATTAGAACTTTTCTCAGCGATGTTCGCATAGAATTACACAAAGTGACGTGGCCTGCCCGTAAAGAAACCATTGCAACCACATGGATGGTGCTGGTAATCGTTGTGGTGATTTCGTTTTACCTTGGCCTGTGTGATTTGATTTTAGCTCAAATTATGAAAGCAATGCTGCATTAAGGGAAATGTAATGGCAAAAAAATGGTACGGGGTGCATACGTATTCCGGATTTGAAAATAAAGTCAGACTTTCTCTGCTTGAGAGAATAAAGAACCTCAATCTCGAAGAGATGTTTGCCGAGATATTGATTCCTTCCGAAACTGTCGTTGAACTGAAGAAGGGCGAAAAGCGTACTTCTTCCCGTAAGTTTTTCCCGGGGTATATCCTTATTAATATGGAGTTGAACGACGAGACCTGGCATATCGTTAAGGAGACTTCCAAGGTAACCGGTTTTGTCGGCGGGAATAATCCGGTGCAGATTCCTGACGAAGAGGTTCAGAAAATCACCCGGAGAATGGAAGAGGGTGCGGAAAAACCCAAACCGAAGGTTCTTTTTGAGGTGGGAGAAACTGTTCGTGTTGTCGATGGTCCATTCCTGAATTTCTCTGGTGTCGTTGAAGATGTACGACCAGAAAAGGGAAAGTTGCGGGTTATGGTGAGCATCTTCGGCAGGACTACTCCTGTGGAACTAGAGTTCATGCAAGTCGAAAAGTGCTGATGTAAAAGAACAGTGTAGCAGCACTTATTTTATATGGTGATTATGGAGTACAAAGGAGCTTTTGTATGGCAAAGAAAATTACCGGCTACATCAAATTGCAGATACCCGCAGGTAAGGCGAATCCTTCTCCTCCTGTTGGACCGGCGCTTGGTCAGCACGGCGTAAATATCATGGAGTTTTGTAAGGCGTTTAATGCAAAAACCCAGGCTGACGAGGGCACGATCACTCCGGTTGTTATTACCGTTTATGCAGACAGATCCTTCAGTTTTATTACAAAGACTCCTCCGGCATCCGTACTGATTAAGAAAGCAATCAATCTTGACAAGGGCTCAAGTGTTCCCAATAAAACCAAAGTTGGGAAATTGACCAAGGACCAGGTTAAGGAGATTGCCCAGAAGAAAATGCCGGACCTGAATGCTGCAAGTCTTGAAGCAGCTATCCTGACAATCGAGGGAACGGCCCGCAGTATGGGTGTCGAGATAGTTTGATAAGGAGAGGATACCAGTAATGTCACAGCTAACGAAGAATTCCAAGGCAGCGCGCAGCAAGGTGGATAGGTCAAGGACCTACAGCCTTATGGATGCGCTTCAGATTGTAAAGGATGCAGCGTACTGCAAGTTTGATGAAACGGTAGATGTTGTTGTGCGACTTGGTGTCGATCCTCGGCATGCTGATCAGATGGTCAGGGGTGCCGTGGTTTTACCTCATGGTCTGGGCAAAGATGTTCGGGTGCTTGTGTTTGCCAAGGGTGAAAAAGAGAAGGAGGCTCGTGAGGCCGGCGCAGATTATGTTGGTGCTGAAGACCTCATGGCCAAAATTCAGGAAGGTTGGTTTGACTTCGACATGGCCATTGCGACACCCGATATGATGGGTGTAGTCGGCAAAATTGGTAAATTGCTCGGTCCACGCGGTTTGATGCCGAATCCCAAAGTCGGAACGGTGACATTCGATATGGAGCGGGCAGTAAAGGAATGCAAGTCGGGTAAGGTGGAATATCGCGTTGAAAAGGCAGGCATCGTGCACGCCCCCGTGGGGAAACTCTCTTTTGCCGCTGACAAACTACGCGAGAACTTGCTTGCACTTGTTGACGCCTTGATTAAGTCAAAACCATCTGCAGCAAAGGGTACCTATATCCGTAAGATTTGCGTGTCCTCTACAATGGGACCCGGGATTTCTCTAGATGTTGCAGATGTTTCAGGTCAGTTATAGTAACGAATACGTTTTTCGTCAAAGTCGATGAAAACAGGTTCTTCGTGGTAGCACGAAGTTTAATTGATTTTTCAGCCTGTTGAGACTTGGGTGCGTACTACTAAATACGTAAGGCTCCAGACTTTGGCGGGGTCGTAAGACCCTATTCTACAAAGAAAGGAGGAAAGAACTTGAACAAGAACAGCAAACAGCAGTTGATCACAGAGATGCGGGAAAAGCTTTCCAAGGCTAAAGCCGTGTTTCTCGCCGATTTCCGTGGCATGAATGTTACCCAGGCAACTAACCTGCGCGACGAGTTGCGAAAAGCGGCAGTCGAATACAAAGTTGTTAAAAACACACTGCTTGAACTTGCATCACGTGGAACAGACAAGGAATCCCTCTGTACGCATTATGTCGGGCCCACGGCCATCGCGTTCAGTTATGACGATCCAGTCTCTGCGGCAAAAGTGCTTACGCGTTGTGCCAAGGAACAGCAGGCGACCTTCAAGCTTAAAGCTGGTGTATTGTCCGGAAAGATTATTTCAGCTCCGGAGATTCAAGCTCTTGCTGACCTGCCGAGTCGAGAGGTACTGTTGGCGAAGCTTCTCGGGTCAATGAACGCTCCGGCCAGCAATTTCGTTGGCACCCTGGCGGCAGTACCCGGC
>CAYSWG010000301.1:0-2950 GCA_964434465.1 uncultured Geobacteraceae bacterium | reverse complement strand
AGGCAATGCTCTTATTTTTTTCAACCTGCTACCCACAGATTCTGCGGAAGAGCCAGAAATAGAAACTTTTAGCCTTCTTGGTCGGTACCCAAGGTTTATATATCCATAAACTTTCACGACTGTACTCGGTCTTTCTTTAGTGACTTCTATGATCAGCTTTTCAACAGCCAATGAGCGCACATTTGAACACCATCCACAGAGCACTCTGGATTCCTGGAACTTTTTTCGATAGCCCTTTACATCGAGCCCAGCACACCAAAAAAAGCCGCTCCCCTCAGCACCATGCTGACAAAAGCGGCTACCCTGTTTCCCTGACTTCCGTGACCTGCTGCACAGCATCTCCCGGACCGGCTTTTCATTGATAACCATGAGCAACAATTTATTACCCCAGGCAAACGCCGACTGTCAACGATTCTAATGGTCCGGCTGCTGACCGCGGCAGGGAGGGCAGCCCAGGCATGCCACACATCCCCAGCGTCAGATCTGCACCAATCGATCGACGGCAGCGCCCTCTCGGACTCTGGTGCCCATGCAATGTGAATGCACCTCCACACTCTTGCCGGGCTTACGAGATGATGACTCGGCAGCCCTGAGCTTTTTCTTGCACAAGCTGCACTCATTGATTACAATGCAATCATTGATTGCACTCCTGGAGGATACCATGGCATCTCTGACAATCAGAAACCTTGACAACAACCTGAAGGCGCGGCTGCGCCAGCGCGCCGCCAAGCATGGCCGCTCCATGGAAGCCGAAGCGAGGATTATCCTGGCGCAAACCCTGAATATGCCGGTGAATACTGAAAACCTGGCATTGACCATCCACCGTCGATTCGAGGCACTGGGCATGGAATCCCTGCCGGTCCCGACGAGACAGCCCGTCCGCAACCCGCCTGAATTTGATGAGTAGCCCATGGAATCCATCCTGCTTGACACCAATGTGCTTTCCGAACTGATGCGGTCCAAACCGGAACAGGCGCTCCTGGACTGGTTTGAGACCCGAACTGGTGATGTTTTCTACATCAGCGTGATCACCCAGGCGGAGATTCTGCTGGGCATCTCGCTGCTGCCCGACGGGAAACGTCGTGATGCCCTGGCTGCCGCGGCAGAGGGAATGTTCTCGGAGGATTTTGCCGGAAGATGTCTCCCGTTTGATGCGCAATGTGCCGCCAGATATGCCGCCATTGTGGCTGGACGGCGCCGGGCCGGCCAGGCGGTCTCCACGGAAGATGCCATGATTGCCGCCATCGCCCTGACGCACGGCTATCCGCTGGCCACACGCAACACGAAAGACTTTCTGCACATCGATGGGTTGACGCTGTACAATCCCTGGCAGGACTGATCAGAAACTTCGGCGACACGGGAAAAAACCGGGAAAGAGGGGGAAAGGCCATGAGAATCATCCGTTTCCGCCAGGGTGAGGGTGCCCGTTACGGCATTGTCGAGGGGAATCGGGTGCAGCCCTGCGCCGGCGATCCCTATGTCGGCCTGATCCGCCAGGGAGCGACCCTGGACCTGGCCGGGCTGCAGCTGCTGGCGCCGGTGGAGCCGCCGAATATCTTCTGCCTGGGACTCAACTACCGGGCCCATGCAACGGAAACCGGCCACCCGCTGCCGGCAGAGCCGCTGATCTTCATGAAGGCGACCACGGCCCTGTGCGGACCGGGCGCCCCCATCATCCTGCCGGCCGATCACCCGGACCAGGTGGATTACGAGGCGGAGCTGGCCATCGTCATCGGCACACGGGCCCGGAATGTCTCGGAGGAGCTGGCCCACACGGTCATTCTCGGCTATACGGCGGCCAACGACGTGTCAAACCGGGCCGTGCAGTTCACAGACGGCCAGTGGGCCCGGGCCAAGAGCCACGACACCTTCTGCCCGGTGGGTCCGGCCATCGTGACAGACCTGAACCCGGACAACCTGGCCATCAGCTGCCGCCTGGACGGCACGCTGCTCCAGTCCTCCAGCACCACCGACCTGATCTTTCCCGTGCGGCGGATTGTCGCCCACCTGTCCCGGGCCTTTACCCTGCTTCCGGGTACCCTGATCCTCACCGGCACGCCGGGCGGCGTGGGTTTCATGCGCACGCCGCCGGTCTTCCTCCACCCCGGACAACTGGTTGAGGTTGAAATCGAGGGAATCGGCACCCTGGCCAATCCGGTGGCGGCGGCATAACCACCCGAGAAACCAGGGAAATTCCCCCTAGTGCCCGCATACCCACGTCCCAGGAGGGACACCGCGCTGTAGCCAAGACGTCGAGTGACAATGGAATAGATCAGGGGAATACGGGGTCCAGATTGCATTCCTGCCCCATTTTGTCCCCGGTCAACGCCGCACAGCCGGCGCCATCATGATTTTCGGGGCCATGAACCTGGCTTGCTTTTCGTTGTTAACGGCATTGGCATCTTCGAACTTCGGCAGCGTAAGCGCCACCTTCACGTCCGCATTATCCGGCACCTTGACCTTGAACGTATAACCCACTTTGGCTCCGGGCGTCATCAGCGTTCGTTCCGGATCAAGACCGGCCAGGGTAACCCCGCCCCAGCTTTTGCCGTTCAGGGTCAGCAGCAGCGTCAACGCATCCTGCCCTTTCCTGACGTACAGATCTTCCGTCAACCGTCCTTCGCCAAGATTCTGCACCTCAACATACACGCTCTCGGCACGGATATTCAACGTGGTGATGCCGAGATCACGGGACAGCAGAAAGGCCTTGTCGACCTGGTACTGGACCCCCGGGAAGGAAACCTTGACCTCCAGTTCGGGGGCAAGTTGGCTGAAATTTTCCAAAACCAGAAAATACATGCCCTGGGTCTGGGAAAGCTCCGTAAAATCGATATCGTGACGCATACGGCCAACCGTGATGTGGTTTTCAGGCGTATCGGGGAACCTGACGGAATTCATAGAGGCATGGAGATAGACAGGAGCCTCTTTGTGCTGTTTGTTCTTGCCAAAC
>CAYSWG010000300.1:0-2964 GCA_964434465.1 uncultured Geobacteraceae bacterium | reverse complement strand
GCTGTGGACGAGCCGCCCCGCCGACTTCCGCGCCGCCTTCAGCCTGATCCCCGAGTACCTGCGCACGCCGAACGCCGAGGACGCGCTCAGCCTCAGCGAGTACGGGCCCGCGCTCGGCCGCCGCTTCCGCTCCTTCGCCGACCATGCGTACGAAAGCCTCCGATCGAAGCCACGCGAAAGCTACCTGTGGACGCCCGGGCGCGCGCGCCGCCTGCCAGGCGTGGTCCAGCCGCAGCGGGTGGCCGGCAACGGCAATCACGTTCAGCAGGTCCTGCACTGGTTCCGGCAGTCGTTCGATGCGTTGGGCCAAGATCGTGTCCAGACCGACCGGCGCAAGCCCCGCCTCGGCGCCGGCAGGCTGCCCGCGCGCATGACGCAGAAGTTCCACGATGAACAAGGGGTGGCCCTGCGACCGCCGGCACACCTCGTCGGCCAGCCGCCGGGCCTGGTCTCCCTGCACTTGCCCCAGCGCCAGAACAAGATCGTACACCCCCGCAAGGTCCAGCGGACCGACGGTGATCGCTTGCGACTGCGGCAGCAGGCCCGGTCCCTTCGACAAGAGGCGGTCCAGGCATGGGCTCTTCTCCACCGCATCGCTGCGGTAGCAGCCGATCCAAAGCACCGGGGGAGGATCAGGCAGGCGGAACAGGTCCTGGAGCATCTCGGCGCTGTCGACGTCGCCCCACTGGAGATCGTCGACGAAGAACACCAATGGCAGCTCGGCCCCAAGCGCTTGGAGCAGGCCGCGGAGCGACTCGATCGCCAGCCGGCGGACTTCCGGCTCGTCCGGGGGAAGGCCCCGCGCGTGGGCGCGTTCCCTTACGGCGGCGATGCTCCGCCATGCCGGAAAGACCTGCGCCAGCGTGCTGCAGTCGGCCGGCAGGAATCGGTCGAGGTCCGCTTTGGGCATGGCCGAAAGACGCTCGCCCAGGGCGTCCATGATGCTGTCGAGCACCTTGTACGGCAGCGACTCGCGCTCGTAACACCGCCCGCGAAAGACCATGGCCGCGCGGCTTTTCTCCAGGTCGCCGAGGAATCGCTGCACCAGCGAGGTCTTGCCTATGCCCGGCGGGCCCGAGACGTATACGGCCGCCGCCTCCCCGTTTCTGGCGCGCTCGAAGACTTGTCCGAGCGCCGCCAATTCCGCCGAGCGCGCGACCACCACGCCCGTCCGCTCTTCGAACCGCGAGGCGGCGGCCGCCGCTTTCCCCGGATCGCCCACAAGCCGGCCGAGGATGGCCCGGTGGTTGGGTCGGAACCAGGGCTCCGGCGCGAGCAGGGCCGTGCAGAGAGGAACCAGATCGCGATGCTCTTCGGGAACCAGTTCCGCCGGGACCTCCGGCGGTCCGTCCCGCTTGGCGCGGAGGATCTCCTCGACGGCGCCTGTGAATGGCTGCCTGCCGCTCAACAGCTCGTAGAGCACGACGCCCATGCTGTACCAGTCGCTGGCCTCGCTGAGCGGCTCTCCCGCGCTTTGTTCCGGCGACATGTAGGCCCCGGTTCCCGCCACCGACTGCGCGCGCCGCTTCTCGCGCGGCAGCAGATCGGCGGCCAGTCCGAAATCGACGAGCACCACTCGCCCCTCGTCGGTGACCAGCACGTTCGACGGCTTGACGTCGCGGTGCAGCTTGCCGGCGCGGTGCAAGGCCGTCAACCCCTCCACCAACTGGCCCAGCGATTGCCGCAGCCGGCGGAATTGCTCCGGGGATCCCAGCGCGGCACACGGCTCGGGAGCGGCGTGCCACGGCTGCGTTGAGCCCGAAGCCGTCGGCGGCCGGCATGCGCTTTCCCAGGGCGACTCCACTCCACCGCGCACGTAGTCCGTCAGGTGCCTTCCTTCCACCAGTTCCATGGTGAAGAACCAGTGGCCGTCGGCGCAGCGCAGCTCGTCGAGGACGACCAGGTTGGGGTGGACCACGTTGCCCAGGCTGCGGAATTCGAGCTTCAGCCGGTGCACCGCCGTGGCGTCGGCGTGGGCCAGGGTCTTGAGCGCCACGGAGACGTTCCAGCGGCGGTCGAGCGCCTTGTAGACCACTCCCATCCCGCCGCGACCAAGCTCCTCCAGCACCAGGTAGTCTCCGAGAAGGAGGCTGCCAAGTTCCCTGCGGCTGAGGATCAGCACCTGCGGCCAACTCAAGATCCCCCGCGCGACCAACTCGCGGGCGATGCGATTCGCGGAGTGGTGCGGCGAGCGCGGGTCGGGCGACAGCGCAATCCACTCGTCCGGCGACATCAAGCCCCCCTCGACGACCGTGCGCCGGAGCTGCGCCGGCGTGAGGGGCGTCGGCTCGGCTCTCCGCAGCCCCTCGGCCCCCGCCCATCGGTCCATCTCCCGGGCGTCGGCGAAGAACTCGGTGAGTTCCGCGACGAACTCGGGGTGCCGCGCGCGGAGTTCTTGCGCGGAGGGCGCCTCCCCGCGGTCCACGGCCTCCAAGTAGGCGAAGACGATCTCCCCGAACCGCTCGTCGCACGTCGACCGGTCGCTGCGCACCCCGTTCACCTCCCGCTCCCGTCATCGGTGCGCAGCAACTCGCGGAGCCGCCTCAGGCCCCGCGCGAGCAACCCGCCCACGGCCGGCCGGCTGCGCCCCATGCTCTCGGCGATCTGGGCCATCGAGAGGCCCCGAAGATGCCGCAGCTCGACGGCCGTGCGCTGGTCTTCGGGCAATTGCGCAAGGAGCAAAAAAGGGGACATCACGAAAGCGCCGGGCAAGACCGGCATGGAGTAGCGGATGAAAGAGCCGCACAGGAAAGGAGTAGCGAACCATCCTGAAGAGCGAGTCATGCGCCAGCCATGGTAACATGGCGGGTGAAGCGTTGACAGGGGCACACGCAGGCCAACCATCGAGCTCCGAAATCACCTCAATCGGCGTGCCGACCCTGTGTGATGCGGGCTGAAAAGGGGACATCACTGATATTGACGGGCATCACGAAGGAAAGTCGCGTCCCCTTTGTCGTCCAACGG
>CAYSWG010000299.1:1310-2973 GCA_964434465.1 uncultured Geobacteraceae bacterium | reverse complement strand
GCTCAGGCTGATTGTAGGCAATCTAACGCGGCGCGAAGACGGGAAGTCCAAGAAGGGCAATCAAACCTGTAATCTCTCGGGTATCAATCACGCCACCAAAAGCCTCCCCATAAAGGAGGCTTTTCTTTTTTCGATGAAGGAGCTGCTAAATTGATTCCATTTGTGGGGTCATTCGTCAGCAGAGGATCACGTCTCCGTAAATGGTGCCAAATAATGGAAACAGCTCTGGGTTATACGCTCCATCCCAAGCAAATGAATGGCCTTTCCCGTTGACATCAATGGCAAAAAGGTGTATTAAACTTTCGTAATTTTAAGAAGTTATGGGAGCTGTGGGCGTCGATATGGAATGTGTACACCGAAAAAGCAAAATCATCTAAAAAGCCGCCGATGTCAGCTGTCGCTGAAGGCGGCTTTTGAATTTTTGCGGGTACGATGGATAGAGGTGGCGCAGGGAAACAAGAAATTAGCTTGTTCAAGATAACTGACACTAGAAACGACGTATTTTGTCACTGGTATGTGATATGGAGATCGTATGGAGATTCCTTCCCAGTACAAAGGCCGTGAGCAGGCGTACTTCAAGCATCAGTTGCTTGAGGCATACCTGGAACGTCTGTTCATGATCGTCGGCCAGCATCAACGAACCATCTGCTACGTGGACTGCTTTGCAGGACCGTGGAAGTCACAGACGGACGACCTGGAAGACACATCCATCGTCATCTCCCTGAACCTCATCAACAAGTGCCGTGAGGCGCTACGCAAGATCGGTAAGGAAGTGCAGTTCCGGGCCTTGTACGTCGAAGAAAAGCGGAGACGATTCAAGGTGCTACAGGCTTACCTAGCGGTCCGCCCGGCCGATGGCACGGCTACTTATGCCCTGCAGGGCAAGTTCCATGAACTTCTTAAGGAGATACTCACTTGGTGTGGCTCTGACAGTTTCGTTTTCTTCTTCATCGATCCTACCGGGTGGAAGAACGTCGTGGAACTGCCAACGCTCACGCCGCTCCTTAAGCGTCCCAACTCGGAGTTTCTCATCAACTTCATGTACGACTTCCTTTCCCGAACCGTTCCACAGCCGGAGTTTCAGGAGGATATGAGGAGCATCTTCGGCGTTGTGCCGGATACGAAAGGGATGTCGCCGGAAGAGAGAGAAATACACCTTGTGTCGCTCTACCGTAACAACCTTAAGCAGGTCACTCCCGGCGGAAAGGAGCAACCCCGGACAGCATGTGTAAAGGTACTCAAGCCTACCCACAATCGCACCCTGTATCACCTGGTGTACCTGACCCGGCATCCCAAGGGGATTGTTGAATTCATGGAGGCATCCGAAAAGCTTGATATCGTCCAGAAGAAGGTACGTGCCCTGGCGAAGCAGGATGAACGTATAGCGAAAAAGAAGCAGACAGAGCTGTTCTCGGCTGATGAGCAAGTTACAGACGATCGGGCAGAGATGAACTTTTCCGATGTCAAGGCGTACTGGCTGAGTCTACTCACGACAGAGCACAAGTATTTTGGCATCAAGCAGTTTGCAGATATGCTGGAGGAGACCGAATGGTTTCCCGGTGACTTCCGGAAGGCGTTTGCTGAACTGGCCAAAGAGGGGAAGGTGAAAAACCTCGACGCAAAACGTACAAGGCCAGTCAATGTCGTGAACTTTGAGAAGAAC
>CAYSWG010000299.1:0-1296 GCA_964434465.1 uncultured Geobacteraceae bacterium | reverse complement strand
AGTGAGGCTACAACCATGAGCACCCAGACACGTATAGAGTGGACCGAGCAGACCTGGAACCCCGCCGTTGGATGCAGCAAGGTGTCACCCGGCTGCGCAAACTGCTACGCCGAAGCAATGGCCAAGCGCCTGCAGGCAATGGGTGTCAAAGGCTACGAGAACGGCTTTACTCTGACCCTGCTGCCGCACCGACTAGAGGAGCCGCTCAAGCGGAGCAAGCCGACGGTCTATTTCGTCAACTCCATGAGCGACCTGTTCCACCAAGAGATTCCCGACGACTACATCAGGCGGGTATTTGACGTTATCCGCCGTGCTCCGCAGCATACCTTCCAAGTGCTCACCAAGCGGGCGGAAAGAATGGCCAACTTCTTCCGGGACTACGAACCGCCGCACAACGCTTGGCTGGGGGTGACGGTCGAGAACCGACAACATGGGATTCCCCGGCTCGATTGGCTGCGACAGGTACCGACGCACATCCGTTTCGCTTCCGTGGAGCCTTTGTTAGAGGACTTGGGCACCTTGAACCTGAACGGCATCCACTGGGTCATCGTCGGCGGTGAATCCGGACCCAAGGCCCGCCCCATGCAGCAAGAGTGGGTGCTGAACATCAAACGCCAGTGCGAAAAACAGCGCTCCGCCTTCTTCTTCAAGCAATGGGGTGGGTGGGGCGTTGACGGCAAGAAGAGGGCGAAGAAACAGAATGGAAGGTTATTGCAGGGGAGGACGTGGGATGCGGTGCCTACCCTTGCGGTGAATGTCCAAATGCAAAGCATCTGACACGGTAGTTATTACGCGTGACAGAGAAGACCTCTGTTTGCAAGGTCATTTGTCTTCTTTGCACCAAAATAGATAGAGCAGACAGGAGGGGAATGAAATGACACAATGGGCTGACCGACTGGCGAAGCATCCATTGTTCAATCACCTGCAAAATCTAGGTCCCGCAATCAATGATGCCCTGGAACGGGAGAACCTGGCCCCCCAAGCGGTCGAGAGCTTGGCGAGGTTAAAGTCTGTAATTACCTTTGCAGGCCGGAGGCTTGCGGGGGCCGACCCCTTTATCATCCAATTCAGTGTGGTTGACAACCTTGGCAACCAGCTCCAAGGAATAATAAACGAAGTTCAACAATTCACGGCGAACGGAAATATTGGGCACCTCACAAACGCAAACACCAATGCCGACGCCGCCCTCACTTCACTTGCACAACTGAATGTACCTCTGACGGCAGAAGACTTCCAAGTTGCAAAAGAGTCAGCAGCGGTCGTTGTCAAGAAAGTTGTCGCAATTGTTAAGCCGCT
>CAYSWG010000298.1:0-2977 GCA_964434465.1 uncultured Geobacteraceae bacterium | reverse complement strand
CCAAGAGCAGCCGGGGCGGCTTTGCCGTGGGCGGACTGATTGATCAGACCAAGAACGGTTCAAGTTCCTCCTTCATGCACCTCACCCCAGAGAACTATTTTATTGGGCACGAGAGCGGTATATTTATTCAGCCAAACAGTCTTTACAACTCAACTTTGGGGTACCAAACAGGTAAAGCCTTAACTTCAGGTTCTGATAATGTGTTTATCGGGTACCAATCAGGTCTTTCGAATAATACAGGATTTAGCAATGTTTTTATTGGAAAACAGGCAGGAAAAGACAACACATCTGGTTATATGAATACTTTTATAGGTGTTGGAGCGGGGTACATGAATACTACTGGTATTACCAACGTTTTTATTGGACAAGGAACAGGAGCAAACAACCTAACAGGTGGATTTAATACATTTATAGGAACTGATGCCGGACTTAGAAATAAAGATGCATCGAGCAACGTATTCATAGGATACTCAGCAGGATACTCTAATCTGAATGGAGAAAACAATGTATTTCTCGGGTTCTACTCCGGATACTCAAACCTAGCAAGTAATAATGTTTTTCTGGGGTACGAAACCGGTCGAAACAATACAACAGGTAGCAAAAATGTATTTATGGGCTACAGGGCTGGCTTTACGAACACTTTAGGCAATAATAACGTTTTCCTAGGGAACTTATCTGGGTATAATAATACAGCTAACGATAACGTATTTATGGGTAACGAGGCTGGATATGAGAACACTTATGGCGCATTCAATACTTTCCTTGGCTATCAGGCCGGAAGGGGACATACAATGAACAAACTTACCGGTTCGAATAATGTGTTCATAGGTTACCAATCGGGCCTTACCACATCTACCGGTGGCAACAACGTGTTCATAGGCAAAAGTTGTGGTCTCTCCAATACTCAGGGTAACTCAAACGTATTCATAGGCGACAATAGCGGCTACAGTAATCTTGATGGACACTTTAACGTTTTTGTTGGTCAGAACAGCGGGTACTCAAATACTACAGGAGTTTTCAACGTTTTTTTGGGATATTCCAGTGGCAAGGCCAATACTACAGGCGAAAGGAACGTGTTTCTGGGATTCAACTCCGGATTATCAAATACTGAGGGAATAATGAATATATTCATTGGCGATGGTTCTGGAACAAATAATAAAACCGGAAGCGGGAATGTTTTTTTAGGTTATGTTAGTGGCTACTCCAATACTAGTGGCCATGGAAATATTTTTTTAGGCGGGAATAGTGGTTATGCCAACCTTGGAGGAAGTTACAACCTGTTTTTAGGCAATCAAAGTGGAGCCAGTAATGTTGGTGGGGGGCATAATATATTTTTAGGTAGCAGCAGTGGTTTTCATAATTTAAATGGTTTCAACAATATTTTCTTAGGGTATCAAGCAGGATTGCACAATCAATCAGGTGGTCATAATGTATTTATTGGTTCTGAGTCGGGCCGAAGCACCACAACAAGCTATAATACCTTTTTAGGGTACCGAACGGGCTACTCTAACACCTCTGGCCAGTTTAATTCATTTATGGGCTTCCAAACAGGCTATTCCAATATTTCAGGAAATAATAATGTTTACATTGGCAATCAGGCGGGTTACAACAATACTACGGGTGCTAGTAACGTTTTTCTAGGCAATCTGGCGGGCTTCACTAACAATGCCAGCAACAACGTATTCCTGGGTAACGAGTCGGGTCGCAACAACTCATCGGGAGCCAGCAATGCTTTTATAGGCTACTATGCAGGCCGGGCAAATACTTCTGGGGCCAATAACGTTTTTATTGGCAATCAGGCGGGCAACAGCAACACTACCGGAGGTGCCAACGTATTCTTGGGCTATTTAGCGGGCTACGCCAACAATGCCAGCAACAACGTGTTCCTTGGCAACTTATCGGGTCGTTTCAACACAACCGGGTCGAGCAACGCTTTTATCGGGAACAATGCGGGTCGCAGCAACACCCAAGGAGAGGGCAATGTATATATTGGCAACCAGACAGGCTACGCCAATACCATTGGTTCAAGCAATGTATTTTTAGGCGATTCGGCAGGTTACAATAAGCAAGGTTCTGGAAGTGTAATAATAGGAAACAGGGCATGCTCAAACCTTGCCGATTACAACGCACTTTCAAATATTTTTATGATTCATAATTCCAACACGGTTTCTCCCTTGTTAGGTGGTTTCTTCGACACTAAAAGGCTTGGTATCGCTCGTATGCCTTCAGCCAATGCATTAGAGGTTGAAGGCAATGCCTCTAAAACCACTGCTGGTAGTTGGCTTGCCAACTCCGACAGAAGAATAAAAACGAATATAACCGAAATTAGCAATGCAAGGGCTGTTATTATGAGGCTACGCCCCGTTAAATTCAGATACTCTGCCGAGTGGATAGAGAAACACCCATCAATTGTCAATAAGGATTACTACAACTTTATAGCGCAAGAGTTTAGGGAGGTATTTCCTGGGTCAGTACAGGGTAGCGGCGAGTTTCTTGATGGTCAATCTGAAGAGATGCTGCAAATCGATACGCATAACTCGCAAATAGTTGCTATTAAAGCTATTCAGGAGTTGATTAAAGAAAATGATGAGCTGAAAGCTCGCGTTGAGAAGCTTGAGAAGCTGATTGAAAAAATAGCAAAATAATATTTGGCCTAATAATCGTAAGGCCAACCCATTCGGGTTGGCTCTTTTATTTCTGGTCGTCAAAATAAAATACAATGTTAACGGGTTGACTATCATTTTGTTTTACCTTTATTGAACAATAAAGTATAACCAGAACCTAAAACCTATAGCCATGAAACGAACACAACTCCTTTTGCTGGGGCTGTTGGTGGCAACCCTGGCTTCGGCCCAGCCACCGCAGGGCTTCACCTACCAGGCCGTGGTGCGCAGCGCCAGCGGCGAGGTGCTGGCCAGCCAACCCGTCAGGTTCCGCCTGAGCCTTACCAACGCCAACGGCTCGGTGGTTTACTACG
>CAYSWG010000297.1:0-2984 GCA_964434465.1 uncultured Geobacteraceae bacterium | reverse complement strand
CTGGCGGCCCAGGGACACCGTACGGCGGGGATGGTGCTGCGGATCCTCACTGATCCCCGCCGTCAGGACCGCTACATCGCCACCGCTCAACTGGGTATCACCGGCGCCAGTCTCGGTCTCGGCATGTACGGGGAACACGTCCTGGCGGCATGGCTGGCGCAAGTGCTGGAATCATACGGAACATCGCGCTGGATTGCTGCTCACGGGGTCGCCAGCGTGCTGTCGATCACCATTCTCACCTATTTCCACGTCGTGCTCGGTGAAATGGTGCCGAAATCCCTTGCCCTGCTCTCCTCGGAACGGACGGCCCTCTGGATCACGCCCCCCATGCGCTGGATTCAGCTCATGCTCTACCCACTGGTATTCGGTCTGAATTCGATCGGAAACATCATCCTGCGTCTCATGGGTATTCAACGGGAGTTTTCGGCTGCCCACTTCCACACTCCCGAAGATCTGGAGTATCTGGTCCGGGAGAGCGAAGAAGGGGGAATGCTGCGCGCCGAAACCGGCCAGGTGCTGCGGGGGCTCTTCGAATTCGGCGAATTGACCGCCGGGGAGATCATGGTGCCGCGGGTCAGGGTGCTTGGGATTCCCCTGGACGCCTCGCCGGAACAGATCACCGCCGTGGTCCGGGCTTCCCGGCATACGCGGTATCCGGTCTACAGGGGTGATCTGGACCATATTGCGGGGGTGATCCATATCAAGGATATCCTGCGTCTTGCACTGGCCGGAAAACCCTTGGTGGAGAACGGCATCCGCCAGGTCCCCTACGTTCCCGAGACGGCCGAACTGGACACAGTGCTGGCCACCATGCGCCGGGACCACGTGCAGATGGTGGTGGTGATGGATGAACATGGCGGGACCGCCGGCATTATCACCCTGGAGGATCTTTTCGAGGAGGTGGTGGGTGATATCGAAGAGGGTACATCGCAACAGCCCGATATGAGCCGCGACGCGACCGGGCGGCTGCGGGTTGCCGGCACGGTGCGTCTGGACGAGCTAGGGGTATCCCTGGGCGTGACGTTGGAGCACGAGGAGGTCGACACGGTCAGCGGACTGGTCCTGATGCTTCTCGACCGCCCGCCTATGGTAGGGGATGTGGTTGTTTACGACCGATTGCGCTTCGAGGTCGTCGCGGTAGAAGGCCATGGCGTGGGAACATGCATGGTCGTTCCTGAAACGGAGGCGGACACCGGGGCATCGGGCAGGCCAATCGCTGGGTTCACAGAGGATGCCGGCAAACGTCCATCGTGACCTATTGAACAGCAAGGAAAAAATACATGAGAATAGCCACTCCCGCCAGGATGCGGTACCAGACGAACAGAGATAATGAGTGTTTCTGAATAAAGCGGAGGAGAAACACGACGCTGAAATAGCCGGTTACGGTGGAGACGGCAATGCCGATCAGCATGATGTGCAGCTCTCCCTCCCCAATCCCGCGCACCGCCAGTTCACCGAGCTTAAGGGTGGCTGCTCCGGCCACGATCGGCAGTGACAGCAGAAAGGAAAAGCGTGCGGCGGCCTCGCTCCTGAACCCGAGAAAAAGGGCTGCGGTTATGGTCACCCCCGAGCGCGACACTCCCGGCATGAGGGAGAGGCTCTGGGCTACGCCGATAAGAAGAGCGGAACACAAGGTTATCCCTTCCATCGTCATTTTTCTGGTCCCGATTCGATCGGCCGCGGCCAGGAACAGGCCGAAGACGATCAGGAGAATGGCTATTGAAAGGGGATTGGCGCGAAACAGCTTCTCGATGGGCCCCTCGAACAGCATACCCGCAATCACCGCGGGAATAGTCCCCGCAAGCATATACAATGGCAAACGAGAGGAGTGGGATCCCATGTCCCGCCGGACCAGGCCTTTGACGAGATTGACCGCCAGAGAAACGATGTCGCGGCGGAAATAGATGCAAAGAGCGATCAGTGTTCCCAGATGAAGGGCAACATCAAAGGCAAGCCCCGACGCGGGCCAGCCAAGAATCCATGGTATGAATATCAGATGTGCGGAACTGCTTATGGGCAGAATTTCCGTGAATCCTTGGATCGCGCCCAGGATCACGGCATGCAGAGAATTCATGGATATCATCTCCTTAGGGATGCAAACACGGGCAAGATAAGGGAACGTAACGGGAAAAGCAAGTCAAAAACTGGCGGCAGTTCCCGGCCTATCCCATGATACTCGCTGAAGCATGGCCGCTCGTGCCTGTCGCCGGAATGAAGGCGTAAACACAATATCGGCACGCAAAACCTTCCTCAATGCCTCTTGATCCTGGCCATCCTTCTGCCGTTCGGCATATATCCCCGGTTCTGATCCACAGCCACAAGCTGGAATATGTCACCGCTGTTCCCCTTGCCGGTGATGAAGGCGAAACTTCCAGAAACGTCACCGGGGAATACGTTTTCTGGCAGAGTGCATGGGGTAGTTTCATGACACCAGGCAAAAATGTGGTATTATCGCTGCGTCTGTACTTTTCAGGGGTCGAAATTTCAGAAACGAAAATCTTGTACCGAAAAATGATCAGGAGGGAATCGATGCAGAAGATAATTGTCTTTTTACTGGTTCTGGGTTTGTCCGGCCTGTCGTTCAGTTGCTGTGCCTCTGCTGAAATAGTCGAAAACACGGGATTGTTCCATCAGAATATCAAGCTCTATACCGGAGACAGCAAGGATTCGTATCTTCTGCTGTTCCCCATCGAAGTCACCCAGCCGGGACGTGTCCAGCTTGAATTCAAACTAGTGAAGCCCGATCAGGAGCGATACCTGAAAACCGTTGAAAAGGCGCACCAGGGAAAGGTGAAAGATCCCGTATTTCGGTGGTCATTGGTCGATTCGCGTTTTTTTGACCAGAAAAAGCCGATGCAGCCGAGCAAATTCCAGCAATGGGTACAAGAATTCAACAACTACAATCCGGTGGAATATGTGGCCGGCGATGGAATTCGCGGCTTTGTCAGGGCTGCAAAGCAGACCCTGGATTTTGTGTTTGGCAA
>CAYSWG010000296.1:0-3010 GCA_964434465.1 uncultured Geobacteraceae bacterium | reverse complement strand
CTTCTTCGTGATTTTAACCCGCCTTTTTTTACCCATTCAGTTGGGAGAAGAACCTAAATAATAAGTAGCGTTAGCAAATGAAATTCTTTAAATGTTAAGATGGAGTCTGTTATGAACAAGGTAATGTTTTATCTGATCATGTTGGTCACATCGACATCTTTATTGTTTGCGTCTTTCTTTGACACCGGCTATGTAACATGGAAACAACCGAATGGATTTCAGTTTACGGCGCGTCTATGGGGAGACGAATTTGAATCAAACATGGAAACGCAAGACGGTTACAAAATTTGTATTGGAAGTGACAATTATTATTATTACGCAACATTAGATACTAACGGTGATTTTAAGCCTTCTTCACGAAAATATGGAATAGATCCTCCTTTAACAGAATCATATCAACTAGAGCGATCTTCAGCTTGGAACGCGGTTTTACAATCACGAATAGAAGCATTCAATGCACAATTAGAAATCAATTATCAAGGTTATCTTAACAAGATGGCATCCGGAGATAGTGTTTATAAAATTGGAGTTGTGCTAATTGATTTTACACCAAGCGAAAAACATATTCCGTCCTTTGATGTAAATGGATATAAATCATCTTTTTTTGATAGCTTAATTTTTTCTCGTAATTATTGGAAGGGTGAAGATGTGACTTCACCACATCCAGAGCATTTAGACCTTTTCGGTTCATTTGCGGATTATTGGGATGATCAGTCGCTGGGCAAGCTGAAGTTTACCGGCCGCAACGGCGAGCGCAAGATGGTGAATCCCGATACGATGATCGGCGGCGTGGCGTATCCCAAGTGGGTGAAGATGCCGATGACGAAGATGTTTTATGCGAATAAAGACAGATTGCATCTTTTTGATTCTGTTGCTTGTATTCAACTCGGTGTTAACTTAAACATAGTATACGATAAAATCATTTTTTTATATGCCGGTGGTCCTGAGAACTTCGGCGCTTATGCACAATCAATAGGCGGCAAATCATCAAATAATGCCGAATTAGGTTACCAGGATGCCCAGTTAGGCACATATTTCGGACATATAGGAGTGCCGGTTCATGAATTCGGCCACCAAATAGGATTACGGCATATCGGCGATGGAATTGGGTACAAATCTGATAATATGGGCTTTTACTGGAACCTGATGGGTTACTCTTCCAACGGGCCGCGGTATCATGGCGCTTGCCCTTCGCGCCTTGCGCCTGATCATGCCGTGAATCAACTCAAATTCATGATCTATGATACACTAAGCTCGGATACAACAGTTACCATTCGTTACAACCCTGCTCAACATAAGTTTTATTACGTAAAATCCAAATATAGCGATCAGTTCTTCGTTCTTGAAAACCGCCTGAAAAAAGGATTCGATCTCTGGACTCCGCATAATGAAAACCTCAACCTGCCCGTCGATCCGGATTCGATCGATCCGAATCATAATATCGGCGGTCTTTTGATCTGGCGAAACGGAGAGAATCTGATGTGCGCCGACCGGCTTCCTTCGGATCGTAACGCGCGTGTAAGAACCGAAGATACTGTAAAACGAAGTCTACAGCGAGATCCATTTCCCTATAACCAGCGCGACGGATTACTCAGCGGATTGGATTTCAATGACCATACGATTCCATCCTCGAATATCCTGAACGGCGACAATATTACCGGCGGAGCTTATTCTCACATCGCTATCCATAATATTACTTGGAATCCATCCGATTCATCAACGACCATTGATCTTTTTCTTGATTACGGCGTTGAAATAATATCCGGCAACGTTACCTGGAACGCCGCCAAAACGCTCGACCGCGACGTCGTCGTCAAATCTGGCGGGCGATTAACTATCAATCCTGGAACCATCGTAAAGGTTGGCAGGGCCGGCGCCGAAAAATTCAGCATCACCGTCGAAAACGGCGGCGCGTTGATCGCTGAAGGAACAAAGAATCATCCAATTATTTTTAAATCAGCTTTATCGCGCCCATCCAAAGCTGCATGGGAAGGTATTACGCTTCACGAAGGAAGTAATGCTAGTTTTGGTAGTACAATTGTTAAACACGCTAATATTGGCTTAAAAATTGAATCCAACAACAATCAGTTTTCAAATGTTACTATCGATTCTTGCCTAAATGGTTTTTTTTTGAATGGAAATCATAATACCATATCAAATTTTGTTGTTGCTCATAGTAATTTGATAGATGCTGGAATAAATAATAATTACAATAAAATTTTTTATTCTGAATTATACGGAACAAACGCACTCACCTCTATCAATGTAAATGGATCATATAATCTATTTGAGAATGTACTATTTTCATCATCCAAAATATTCATTAATGATTCTACCAATATCATTCAAAAATGCGTTTTCGTGGATTCTTCATACGTAAAAATAGGAAATGGAAAATTATTGAATAATATGTTTCTGCGTAGTTTTATTGATATTTTATTTTTTAACAAAGATTATTGTGCGCCTGAAATCAGCAATAATTTTATGATTGGTCGCCGTATAAATGGGTCATTTGGTATAATAATAATAAACAGCCGATTTATTCGTCCAAAAATTTTGAATAATACAATTTCAAATTATTATGCCGGTATATACGGATTAAAATCGGGCATCGGTGAAGATGAAGAATCATCCTATGCCATAATAAAAAATAACATTCTCTACAATAATCTTTTTACAGTAGATCAATTGGGTGATTTATGTAAAGAAAACGGAAATGTTGGTTACAACTGCATCTACAATCTCGATACTGCCGGATTCCCCTACGGTAATGGCAATATCTACGCCGATCCTCTATTTGTAAACCCATCATCCGGCAACTACCGCCTCTCCTACAACTCACCCTGCATTGATACGGGCGACCCGAATGATCCGTATTACAACGAACCGGAACCCAACGGCGGGCGAATCAACATGGGCCACCACGGGAATACTTACGAGGCCACCGGGTCGTTCGATCTCGTCGTGACCGAAAACCTGCAGGACGACGCGGAATGGGACGGACAAATCA
>CAYSWG010000295.1:0-3016 GCA_964434465.1 uncultured Geobacteraceae bacterium | reverse complement strand
AGCCGCTGGGGTCGGCTCTGCCGCCGTGCTGGGCGGTGCCGGCGCTCCGGCGTTCCTGCGTCGGGCACTGCCGGTGTATCCCTCCGCTGCACGCCGCTTCGGCCGGGAAGGGCATGTGCTGTTGCGTCTGACTATCGATGATGCCGGTCGCCTGCTCGGGGTTTCCGTCCTGGAAGGAGCCGGTTTCGGTTTTACCGAGTCAGCGGTTTCGGCTGTCGAGCGTTCAACCTACAGACCGGCGGAGCGGGACGGACGTTTTGTGAAAGCCGACGCCCTGCTGCGGGTTGTCTATTCCCTGCGGGAGCAATAATACTGAAAACAGTGCAACAAGGAGATGGATCATGAAACGGAACGTATGTCTGTCTGCCGTCGTTATGCTTGGCGTTACCGCTGCCGTTGCTGCAGCCGCAGCAGCCGTTGCCCTGCCCAAAGGCTATCAGAAGTGGGCCAAAAGCAAGCAGCAGGTGGTTACCGACCGGAACTCGCTGTTTTACGGAATTCACCACACCTACGTGAACAGCAGGGCCATGCCGGTCTTCAAGAAGGGGGGCGTTTACCCTGAAGGGAGCATCTTTGTCGTGGAGCAGTTCGGCCTCCGCAAGGAAGGGGATACGCCGGCGCGGGGCAGGAAATCGATGATCGTCATGATGAAGAAAGACAAGCGCTTCCCCCAGACGGGCGGTTGGCAGTTCGTCGGCTTCACCGCGGACGGCAAGCCGAGCGGCATCGACCCGGTGAAGAACTGTTTCGGCTGCCATCAGAAGGATGCCGCCGACCGGGATTTTGTGTTGTCCCGCTTTGGGAATTTCCGCTGATGCACAGGGGGCGGTTCTCTCCTTGACAGTCTTCGGGGTTTTGATGTAACGTTGTTCGTCCCGCCGCTTGGGGGACGGACTCCAGTTGGAATGGCCCCTGTTCCTATGCGCGTAACTGCTGTAATTCCTGCCAGATATGCATCCACCCGCTTCGTCGGGAAACCCCTCGCCGACATCATGGGCAAGCCCATGGTGCAGCACGTCTACGAGAGGGCTTCCCGGGCTGCGCTTGTTTCTGAAGTCATCGTTGCCACGGACGACAAGCGTATCGAGGCTGCGGTCAAGGCGTTCGGGGGCCGGGTTGCCATGACCTCCCCCGACCATGCGACCGGCACCGACCGTCTTGCCGAGGTTGCCGACGGCCTTGCTGCGGATATCATTGTCAACGTTCAGGGCGACGAGCCGCTGATTGATCCGGCAATGATCGACCAGGCAGTCGCACCGCTGGTGGCGGACAGTTCGATTCTCATGGGGACCCTCAAGTCCCGTGTCAGGAATCTCCATGACTTTCTCAGCCCGAACGTGGTGAAAGTCATTACCGACAGCAGCGGCTATGCCTTGTATTTTTCCCGTTCGCCCCTGCCGTTTTTCCGTGACAAGTGGAACGACCTCAAGGACGAGGCCTTTGACTCGGGGCGGCTGCTCTGTTACAAACATGTGGGAATCTATGTCTATCGGCGGGAGTTCCTCATCCGCTTCGCCCGTATGCCCCAGACCCATCTGGAGTGCGCCGAGAAGCTGGAGCAGCTCCGTGTTCTGGAAAACGGTTACCGGATACGGGTCGTCGAGACGGAACATGAGTCCATCGGCGTTGATTCGCCTTCGGACCTGGACAAGGTTCTCGAAACATTGCGAAAGTCCCAGTAAGCTGGGATTTTCTTTTTTAAAGGGATGGTTTCATGAAGACAAAATTCATATTTGTGACCGGCGGCGTTGTTTCCTCAATCGGCAAAGGGCTCGCATCGGCGTCCCTGGGCGCTCTGCTGGAGGCGCGCGGTCTGCGGGTTACCATCCAGAAGCTGGATCCCTACATCAATGTAGATCCGGGGACCATGTCGCCTTTCCAGCATGGCGAGGTGTTCGTCACTGACGATGGCGCCGAGACGGACCTGGATCTGGGCCACTACGAGCGGTACACGTCGGCCAAGCTGACGAAGAAGAGCAACTTCACCACGGGCCAGGTGTATTTTTCGGTAATCGAGAAAGAGCGCCGCGGCGACTACCTTGGCGGTACGGTCCAGGTGATTCCCCACATCACCGATGAGATCAAATCAAAGATTCTGGAGAATGCCAAAGGAACCGACGTGGCCATCGTGGAAGTCGGCGGTACGGTCGGTGACATCGAATCGCTCCCCTTCCTGGAGGCGATCCGCCAGTTCAAGTTCGACCGGGGGCCGAACAACGTGCTCTACATGCATGTAACCCTGGTGCCGCACATCAAGACCGCCGGTGAACTGAAAACCAAACCGACCCAGCATTCGGTCAAGGAGTTGCGGGAGATCGGTATTCAGCCGGACATTCTGCTCTGTCGCTGCGAAAAGGATCTGCCGGCGGAAATGAAGGCAAAGATCGCCCTGTTCTGCAACGTCCACGTGAGGGATGTCATAACCTGCACCGATTCGGAGCATATCTACGAAGTGCCGTTGGCCCTCAACAAGGAAGGCCTGGACGAGCAGATCGTCGACAAGCTCAACATCTGGACCAAGGCGCCCGATCTGAGCCACTGGCAGGAGGTGGTGTCGACCCTGAAGAATCCCGGCAGCGGCAAGGCCCGTATTGCCATTGTCGGCAAGTACGTGAACCTGACCGAATCCTACAAGTCCCTCTCCGAGGCCCTGACCCATGGCGGCATCGCCAACGACTGCTGGGTGCACATCCGCTACCTGGACTCGGAGAAGATCGAGCAGGAGGGGGTTGCCGGCCATTTCGACGATGTGGATGGCGTTCTCGTGCCCGGCGGCTTCGGTGAGCGGGGCACGGAAGGCAAAATCATGGCCATTGAGTACGCCCGGACCCACAAGATTCCCTTCTTCGGCATCTGTCTCGGCATGCAGATGGCGGTCGTCGAGTACGCCCGGAACATGTGCGGTCTGACCGGCGCCTGTTCCAGTGAATTCAAACCGGAGTGCGAACATCCGGTTATCCATCTCATGGAAACCCAGCAGGGGGTCGAGCGCAAGGGCGGCACCATGCGCCTGGGC
>CAYSWG010000294.1:0-3029 GCA_964434465.1 uncultured Geobacteraceae bacterium | reverse complement strand
CCCCGGGGATCCGCCGTACGGCGAGCTGTCGGGGGTTGGGTGAAGGGCGCGAACGCCCCCGAGGGGGCCAGTCAGGTGGTAGATGTTGTCCCCCTGGGCGCACTGCCCAAAGCCAATCTCCACCCTGCTGGCAATGCCTGTGCCAACCGCCGACTTGCTCCGCTGCGCGACGGGCAGGAGCGGTTGCTCTTTTGGGAAAGGAGATGCCCCATGAGCAACGGAGTGGGCTGGTTCGGGTCGTTGGTCCGGATCATCGTGATCCCGTGCATGCTCGTTGGGTGGGCGTTGCCCATCGCTGCCGGCGAGGCTGAAGGCTGCTGCATCCACGGCCAAGTCCTCACCAGCGAGGGAAAACCCCTCGCCGGGGTCCTGATGAGAGCCTCCAGCGAGAACTCGGAGGCTGTGGCCGAGGCTCTCACCGATGAAGAAGGCAGGTTTTCAATCCGTGTGCCCAGCGAGGTCGATGAATATACGATTTGGGGGGAGATACACGGCTATTCCCTGAGCCACCCTACAGGAGGATTTGGATCTCCTCAGCCAACGAGCAAGCTGACTTCGTTGCGGAGCCCGTCGCTCGAACGCTTCGCAAGACAGAGGTTCTCCAGGCCGGGTCCCTGGCATCAATAACCGTAGCGATTGACAAGAAGCTTCTTGACCTGATCGACCAACACGCACCACAATATTATAACAACTCGCCTTGGAAACAAAACGTAAGCCTCAACCAATTCAAGGCATGGCTTGCTACCATCGCATGGGCCGAAGGTGGCAAAGCAGGCTACGGGGCGCACAGCGCAGGAGCCCGTTACTGGGCGGCCCCTAGGGGGGACGGAAAGGGAGACTTTTTTCGCCATAAGGCATTCGGAGTGGGCTTTCCTTTCTCAACGGGCATCGGGCCATTCCAGATTGACAACGGGTCGGTTGTGGATGGGGGGGTAACTTATAACTGGAGCCGGTGGCCCACGCGTGACAAGAATGGCATGAAATTAGCACCATATCTGGTGTAAGTGCTGTTCGTGCAACACCTTATGTGCTATACTCTCTTTGCGGTTGGGGAGCCAATCTCGCAAGGAGAGTACAGCATGTGGAAGAGGGCAAGGCGGCCGGCGGGCAACGGGCACCGAGGAGCGAAGCGGAAACTGGCGGAGAATCCGGGGGCGATGTTCGAGAGGGTCGTCTCCGAAGAGGAGGTGAACGAGGAGTGCACCTTCCTGCGGCACGTGTGGCGGGAGCGGATTTTCACGCCGCTCGTCACGCTCTGGACGTTCCTGGGCCAGGTGCTGAGTGCGGACTCCTCGTGCCGCGAGGCGGTGGTCCGGGTGCTCTCGTTCCTCTCGCGTACGAAGGGCCTGGATGCCTCGCACGACCCGAGTGCCTACAGCGTGGCCCGGCAGCGCTTGCCCGAGGAACTGCTGCCGCGGCTGACCCGGCTCGTGGCCGGGAAACTCGAGGCCAAGGTCGGGCCGGACGAGCTGTGGCATGGCCGCCGCGTGAAGCTGCTCGACGGCAGTTCGGTGAACATGCCCGATACCCCGGAGAATCAGGCGGCCTACCCCCAACCGACCACGCAGAGCCCGGGCTGCGGCCTGCCGACGGCGCGGATCGTAGGCATCTTCAGCCTGCTGACCGGGGCCTTGGTGGACTTCGCCATCGAGGCTCTCCGCGTGGCCGAGACCACTCTGGTCCGGCGGCTCGGGGGCGCCCTCCACGCCGGGGACGTCGCCCTGGCGGACCGGGGCTTCTGCTCGTACGCGGACATCGCCCTCCTGCGGCGCAGGGGCGTGGACTCGGTGTTCCGGCTGCACCAAAGCCGACAGGCCGACTTCCGCAAAGGCACGCGGCTCGGGCGTCAGGACCGACTGGTCGAATGGCACAAAGGACCGCGCCCCCGGTGGATGTCGCGCCGGGAGTTCCTCGCCGTGCCCGACACGATGGTCCTGCGCCTGGTCCGCTTTGCCTGTGCCGTGCCCGGCTGGCGCACCGAGACGATCACGGTCGTCACCACGCTCCTGGACCCCCAGGCGTACCCCGCGCGCGACGTCGCAGACCTCTACCGCCGGCGCTGGGAGATCGAGACCGACTTCGGCCACATCAAGACCACGATGAAGATGGACCACCTGCGCACCAAGACCCCCGAAATGGTCCGCAAGGAAGTCTGGGCGCACCTGCTCGCCTACAACCTCATCCGCACCCTCATGTGGGACGCGGCCCAGCATCGTCGGCACCTCTCGCCCCTCCGCCTGAGCTTCAAGGGCGCGATGCAGGAGATGATGGCCTTGTGGCCCTTCAGTGCCTCGGCCGCGCGCCAGCGCGACCTTACCGCCTTCTACGACGCCCTGCTGCGGGTCATTGCCACCCACAAGGTCCCGCACCGGCCCAACCGCTGCGAGCCGCGCGTCCGCAAACGGCGCCCAAAGAGCTACCCGTTGATGACCCACCCTCGACCCCAACTCAAGAAGGAGCTACTCGAAGCACATCCTTAACTTCACGCCATTCGTACCAGACCTCGTGCATGTTCACGACGCTGGCCAGGAGCGCCCCCTCAATCCCCTGGGCCTCCGCCAGCATCGCTTTGCCCTTGACTCCCGCGGGCTCTCCCTCCAGGTAGGCCATCATCGCCCAGGCGTCGAGCACGCGCGGTTCGGCTGGCATGTCAGAACTCACGCTCCCGCTTGCGTTCCTCGATCAGCACCTTCATGGCTCCGGAGCCTCTCAGCATGCCGAAGGCTTCGTCCACTGTACGGGGCTTGACGGGCTCCATGACGATCCGCCCCCTCTCCTCGTAAAGGCGCAGCCGTGTGCCAGGCTTGATGCCCTGCTTGCGCCTCAGCGCGGGCGGGATTAGCACTTGGCCCTTTGCGCTGGCCATCGAGGTAACCGCGCTCATGGGCTTCTCCTTCCCTCCTCTTCCGGGTGAAGTATACACGATCCCGACTGGCAAGACAAGACCGCTGCCGTCGCGCCGAGGAAGTGCATTTGGCCTTGCGGGCCCGCTCGCCCCGGACGGCTGGACCCCGCACAGCGTCTATAAA
>CAYSWG010000293.1:0-3041 GCA_964434465.1 uncultured Geobacteraceae bacterium | reverse complement strand
TGAGCTGACAGAAGATCTGCCGGAAGACGTAAAAGCTGCAGTCCGAGCAACTTTGGAATCAGCCCGCGATTCGTGGTGGCGATATCCGTCCCGCCAAGAAGCCGACAACGGAGGCAAAATAGGAAGGAAAAAAGTTGACGGCGAGGCCATGATCAAGGAATATGCCCGAACTTCTTACGAGATTAACCGAGATGAGGTTTGGCCAGAATTTAAAAAACTGGTTGAAGCTGACATGGAAGATCAGAAGACTCAGGAACTGCTAAAAGACATGCAGCAGGATCAGCAGCAGGGTCAGGAAAGCGGAGAAGGAAGCGGTCAGGGTTTGCCTCAAAATCTGAAAGACAAGCTTACTCCCGAAGAACAGCAGGCGCTGGGCGAGGCAATTAAAAATGCGATTGAGGAAGCAAAGAAGGAGGTTGAAAAAGATAAAGCCGAAGCGGAGGGCGAAGGCCGCCCGCCGCAGCCAGGAGCTCATCGCGAAGGCCAGCAAGCTGAAGGCGCGCAGGAATCTGTTCAGGGAGGCAAACCATCCGGCAAGCCAGTGAATCTCGACAGTCTGCCCCAGGGCCTTAAACAAAAAATAAAGGAATATATAGAATCTCTGCCTGAAGATCAGCAGAGAGAGATTGCTGAAAAAGCGCAGGCTGCGTTCAAAGAATTTGAGGAAGCTTTCAACGAGGAGCTGCAGGGAAAGATGTCTGATAATCCTGAGAAGAAAGCCGAACGAGAAGCTGCCGAGCCATCAGAGACAGGCCATGATAAACAGCCCCGTGCTGAAAAAGAAACGCCCCCCGGAGTTGATCCCGAAGAATTAAGAAAGTACCGGGAAAGAATTGCCCAAGAGGTAAAGAAAGACGCAAACGTCTACGAGACAATGCGTCAAGAGGTTTTGCCCCTGATCGACAAGCTAGAAACAGAGCTCCGCGAAATCTTTGTCGCCCGAAAAGCTAAAGGCTGGCAGAGCGGATTTACGACCGGCAAGAGAATTGATATTAAAAGAAGGATTCAGGAAAAGGCAAAATCCGTTCCGGCAATGGAGAGCAAAGCATGGCAAAAGCGAGAATTACCGCAAGAAAAAGATTATGCGATATCTCTGCTAGTCGATCTTTCCGGCTCCATGTCCCGCGATCAAAAAATACAGGAAACGTTTAAGGCTGTTATCGTATTATCCGAGGTTTTGAACAGACTTTCCATAAATTTGGAAATTCTCGGATTCAATGATCGCATATATGAATATCAAAATTTTGGCGATCAAATGTCCAAACTCATACGCGAACATATGGGCGGAATGCTTGAAGAAGTTCACGATACGAGCGATACCGGGAAGGCGCAATGGAACGATGACGGATGGGCATTGGAGCAGGCGTCAGAACGTCTTACCAGACAAAAAGCCGATCAGAAATTTTTAGTAGTCCTGTCCGACGGCACTCCAGAGGAGTCGTCAATGCATCCTCGCTCAAAATACGAACTGGGAAAGATGATCAAAAAAGTTCTGGATGAGACCGATCAGCGGCTGATCGGATTAGGAATCGGCCGGGGAACCGAACACGTAGGTTCTTATTATCCGAACAGCATAGCGAATGTTAAGGTCAAAGAAATGGCTGAAAAACTTGCCGGATTGATAAAAGAGGTCATTGCTAATTACGACAAATTTTAGTATTATTTAATTGACAAATATGGACACTCAAACGAAAACTCCTGCCCTTGAAGATTTCCTGGCTGTTACCGCCGGGTCTAAGGATACGGGACTAATAATTGCTAAGGATGCCAAGGAGCTCGAAAATATGGCTCAGTCCTTGGACTCTAGATGTTTTAAAAAAGCAGAAAATATTCCTAGTCTTTTTGCATTCAGAAAGAGCTATCTTATTGTTAATGAAAACTCGGCCAAAGACGCATATGATTTTGCGGTTCAGTATCCGACCGGGCAAGTTGAGATTTTTAACAAAGGACAAATGAAGTCAGAGACATTTTCTCCGGATTATGGCAGCCTTAATCTCGTCCTGCTGGTCGCCAGAGACGATTTAAAGAAATTGGAAGCTAAGGGCTTTGGTCTGCGTTCTGCTGTCGGCCCGGCTTTTCAATCATAAAAATATATGCGATCACCCGAAAGACAATTTAATGCCCTCACGCCTGATCAGGAAAGAACAAATGAACCCGTAAAGACACCGGAGGCCCCTGTGCAAAAAGAGCCGATAGCAGAAACAGAAAGAGACATATCTTATTTGGGCGTTGCCCTGGAAAAAGCAGCCAACACAGAAGGCCAGTTTGTTCCAAAACGAGAGCAGTATGCAGATTTCATAAATGACAAAGAAGTAGCACTTCCCCTGCAGAGAGATGTTGCCGTGGCTTTTCTTTCCGGCGAACCTTTGCTAGTGGACGGAGGAACTTCTCTTGGAAAGACAACTACAGTCAGAAAGATGGCTTCTGAGCTCGGCTGGGAAGTCCATTATGCAAATCTCAACGGAGCTACAGACGTCGAAGATTTAATGGGAAGATATATTCCCAATCCCCACAAGAATAAACCGGAAGACCCTGAATATATTTTTGCAGACGGAAAAGTAACCAGCGGCTTAAGGCAGGAAGAAGGAAAAGTTAAAGTTGTGATTCTGGACGAATTCAATGCTTCCGCTCCAAATATTCTGATTCGTTTGCACGAAGTCTTGGATGCATTGGAGCGAGGCGGAGAAGTAGTGCTTTCAGAAGACGCATCGGAAGCAGTACAGGTCAATAAAGGAAAAACTAAAGTCATTGCTCTGATGAACCCGCCAGGCAAGGGATATTTCGGACGCGAACCGCTCGATCCGGCACAGCTTCGCCGATGGGTTTACAAAAAGCTTCCTGCCGAGCTGCCCGAAGGAACCTTCTCGTATGCCACGGATGCTTTATTCGGCGCAGCGCCTGAAGCACAGAATGTGACGCCAGATATGTTTCTCGCAGCGAGAGAGCAAGCCCTAACGCCGGAGCAGCTGCAGGAGATTCCTGGAATCGCAGAAGTTTTAGAGAAATACAAAGAATTTCATAAAGCCTCAAAGGAACTTCTC
>CAYSWG010000292.1:0-3065 GCA_964434465.1 uncultured Geobacteraceae bacterium | reverse complement strand
CATAACCCTGCAGCACCGGAATTCCCTTGTCCCGCAAACGGAAGACCTTGCCGGACTGGGTTCCTTCGGGCACTTTCAGGTTGAGCTTGCCGTCCAGGGTCGGTACGGGGATCTCCGCACCCAACGCTGCCTGACTGAAGCTGATGGGAATCTCGCAGAGGACGTCGTTGTTCTCCCGGGTGAAGATGGGATGGGGCTTGACCGTGATGGCCACGTACAGGTCGCCGTTGGGTCCCCCTTTGGTTCCTTGCCCCCCTTCACCGGACAGCTTCAGACGGTTGCCCGTCTCCACACCGGCCGGAATCTTCACCGACATGGTCTTGCTGTCCTTGACGGTACCAGCGCCGCGACAGGTGGCGCAGGGCGACTCGATGACCTTGCCTTCGCCGTTGCAGTGGTTGCAGGTGCGGCTGACGCTGAAATATCCCTGCTGGAAACGGACCTGGCCGGCCCCGCGGCAGGTGGGGCAGACCTTCGGTTCAGTACCCGGCTTGGCGCCGCTGCCACCGCAGGCGCCGCAGCGTTTGCTGTAGGGAACCTCGATGCGTGATTCCACACCGAAGGCCGCTTCCTCAAAGCTGATTTCCAGGTTGTAGAGGAGGTCATCGCCCCGCCGGCCCCGGCCACGCTGCTGGCGGCCGCCGAAGATATCCCCGAAAATGTCGCCGAAAATGTCGCCAAAGGGCGTGCCACCACCGAAGCCAAAGCCGGTGCCATTGAACCCGCCGGCGCCACCTAGGCCGGCATGGCCGAACTGGTCGTACTGGGCCCGCTTCTGTGAATCGGACAGCACCTCATACGCCTCTGAAATTTCTTTGAAATTGTCTTCGGCCTGCTTATCGCCGGGATTCTTGTCCGGATGGTATTTGATGGCCAACCGGCGGTAGGCCTTCTTGATCTCCGTCTCGGAAGCGTTCCTGTGGACTTCCAGTATTTCGTAATAATCGCGTTTTTCATCGTTTGCCACGAGCAATCCCCACCCGCGCACGGCACAGGGCAAACGGCAAAAGGGGAGTTATACAGCTCCCCTTCGCCACAAGCCCCCTGTCGTGAGCCGCTATTTCATCATTTTTTGTCGTCGTCCACTTCTTCAAACTCGGCCTCGACCACCTTTTCGCCGCTTGTACCACCGTCACCGGCGCCATCTGCCTGCTGCTCGCCGGTTGCACTCTGGGCCTTGGCGTAGACCGCCTCGGCCAGCTTGTGGGACGACTGGGCCAGTTCATCGGAGGCCTTCTTGATGGCCTCAGCGTCACTGCCCTCCATGGCCTTCTTCAGGGCGGCAATGCCTTCCTCGATCTTCACCTTCTCACCAGCGTCGATCTTGTCACCGAATTCCTTCAGGGACTTTTCGGTGGAGTAAACCAAGCTGTCTGCATGGTTGCGGGCCTCGATCAGCTCTCGCTTCTTTTTGTCTTCGCCGGCATGGGATTCGGCATCCCGCACCATCTTGTCGATCTCTTCCTTGCTGAGGCCCGAGGAAGCGGTGATACGGATGGACTGCTCCTTGCCGGTGCCCAGATCCTTGGCCGAGACATGGACGATACCATTGGCGTCGATGTCGAAGGTAACCTCTATCTGGGGCACGCCGCGCGGCGCCGTCGGAATACCGGTCAACTCGAAGTTGCCGAGGGTCTTGTTATCCGCAGCCATTTCCCGCTCACCCTGGAGCACATGGATGGTCACCGCCGGCTGGTTGTCGGCGGCCGTGGAAAAGACCTGACTCTTGCGGCAGGGAATGGTGGTGTTCTTGTCGATCAGCTTGGTCATCACGCCACCCAGTGTCTCGATTCCCAGGGAAAGGGGCGTAACGTCCAGGAGCAGCACGTCTTTCACATCCCCGCGGAGGACACCGCCCTGGATGGCAGCACCGATTGCCACCACTTCGTCAGGGTTGACGCCGCGATTGGGAGTCTTGCCGAAAATATCCTGGACCCGTTTCTGGACAATGGGCATCCGGGTCATACCACCGACGAGAATAACCTCATCAATTTCACTGGGTGAAAGACCGGCATCTTTCAGTGCCGTACGGCAGGGCCCTTCCAGCTTATCGATCAGTTCCGCACAGAGCGATTCCAGCTTTGCCCGGGAAAGCTTCAGGGTCAGGTGCTTGGGACCGGTGGCGTCGGCAGTGATAAACGGCAGGTTGATGTCTGTTTCCAGGGAAGTGGAAAGTTCGCACTTGGCCTTTTCGGCAGCTTCCTTGAGACGCTGCAGGGCCATTTTGTCCGCACGCAGGTCAATGCCCTGCTCTTTCTTGAACTCGTCGGCAATCCAGTCAATGACCTTCTGGTCAAAATCTTCGCCGCCGAGGAATGTATCGCCATTGGTTGATTTTACTTCGAAAACTCCTTCACCCAGTTCGAGGATGGAGATATCGAAGGTACCGCCGCCCAGGTCGAATACGGCGATTTTCTCGTCTTTTTTCTTGTCCAGGCCATAGGCAAGGGCGGCTGCGGTCGGCTCGTTGATGATGCGCAGGACATTGAGCCCGGCAATCTTGCCGGCGTCCTTGGTGGCCTGGCGCTGTGAGTCGTCGAAGTAGGCCGGAACGGTAATGACCGCATCGGTAACGCTCTCGCCCAGGTAGTCTTCAGCCGTTTTCTTCATTTTCTGCAGAATCATGGCTGATATTTCCGGCGGCGAGTACTGCTTGTCGCGCACTTCCACCCAAGCGTCGCCATTGTCGGCCTTGACGATCTTGAACGGGGAAATGGCGATATCCTTTTTCACCGCTTCGCTATCGAACTTACGGCCGATAAGGCGCTTGATGGCAAACAGGGTGTTTTCCGGGTTGGTAACCGCCTGGCGTTTGGCCTGCTGGCCGACGGGGCGTTCGCCGCTGTCCGTGAAAGCCACCATGGACGGTGTCGTCCGGCTCCCCTCGGCGTTGGCTATGACAACCGGCTCCCCCCCCTCCATGATTGCCACGCAGGAGTTGGTGGTACCCAGGTCGATTCCGATAACTTTACTCATATGTAAGATCCTCCTTGTAGTGTCATTGCTCCCTAAAGCTAGTGATTGATTGTCCCAAAAACAAGGGGTGCCGGAAAAATTATGTGTCC
>CAYSWG010000291.1:0-3086 GCA_964434465.1 uncultured Geobacteraceae bacterium | reverse complement strand
CTGCATGTGTACGCCTTTGATGATGACAGTGTTGAAGAGTCAAATATAGGACGGCAGTTGTTTTCACGCACAGAGAAGGGCCGCAACAAGGCAGAGACCCTTGTAACTAGGGTCAACGGGTTCTTTGATCTCAGATGGGAGGCCTACCCCCTGAAGGTGGACAATGAGAACATTGTCGAACTGGCTGAAGTCTGCAGGCGTCGCAACCTCCAGATAATCATCACAGCAGTCGACAATGCGGATGCGAGGCTGCTGGTCTGGAACGGCCTGAGGACTGTCGGGCCGGTCTATTGGCTCGATATGGGTAATGCAAAAGAGACCGGCCAGTGCATACTTGGTGTTCTGGGAGGCACGATCAGGCAGCCGAAGGGGAAAGACTGCATAGACCATCTGCCGACAACTGTGGATCTCTATCCGGACATTGCAGTACAGGACAAGGAAGAGAGGCAGGGCCCTTCCTGCAGCATGAAGGAGGCACTTGAAAAGCAGGACCTCTTTATCAACCGCATTGTGGCCGAATTTGCTGTCGAGCTCCTCTGGAAGGGTTTCAGGGAAGGATATATCACCATGCATGGCGTTTACGTGAACCTGAAGACCATGCATGTCCGTCCGCTTCCGGTTGATCCTGCGACTTGGGAGCGTATGGGCTGGGTTTACAGGAAGAGAAGGTCAGTTACGGACAATGCAAGACGGAACAATAACAGGAGGAGGAAATGATTCAGGTACCTATCGCTTTTGTTGCCAAGATGCTCAATACAACAATATCAAAGGCCCAGCGGAAATTCGGAGGTCGAGGGCATATAGAGCTGGAAGATCTCATCGAATGGGTTGAAAAGCATTCCGACCATGTCAATTACCGGCACTGGATCGAGATGATCGAGAAGCTTGAAAAGAACCTGGCCAAGGAGACGGCGGGGAAGACATAGCCATGACACCGCAATTCACCGAGATAAGGACTCTGGACAGAAGGCGGACAAGTAATATGGCTATAGATTTGGAAGAAAGGAGGTCAGAATTGGACAGGGAGCTGATATTGGCCCGGCTGTTGCCTCAGGACATCTATGGATCAGGCTTGAAGAAGAATTCAAAGGGGTTTGTCATGCGCTGCCCATTCCACGAGGATAAAGAGCCTTCTTTTCAGGTCTATGCAGACAACAAGTCCTTCAGATGCTTCGGCTGCGGCATATCAGGATCGGCCTTTGATTTCGTGATGAGAAAAGAAGGCCTTGACTTTCCGACTGCTTTGAGATGCATTGCCGAAAAAGCCGGTATCAGTTCTGAGGAGACAACTCATCCATATGAGAGACTGTTTGCCCTAAACAGCGCTGTTGAGAAGATATATACAGATAATCTTCTCAACGGCAACTCCGGGGCCCTCGGATATCTTATGGATGTCAGGGGTCTTACAATGGAGACCATAAAAAACTTCAGGCTCGGATGCGCCAATGGGACCTCAGTAATCCAGACTCTGAAAAGCCAGGGGTTTACCGAAGAGGAGATCATCTCTGCCGGGATAGCCTTTAAGAAAAACGGAGATGTAAGAGACCTGTTCAGGGGCAGGATAATCTTTCCAATTCTCAAAGGAGACAGGATTCTGGGGTTCGGGGGCAGGATATTTGGAGTAACAGATGGTCCGAAATACATCAATTCACCTTCAACCCCAGTATTCCAGAAGAGAAGCGTCCTCTACGGACTGGACCCATGCTCGATCCAGACGAAGGGATACGCTATCCTTGTTGAGGGATATCTGGATGTGATTGCATGCCACAGGCACGGATACAAAAACGCGGTATCCTTGCTTGGCACCGCTCTTTCAGAAGATCATGTGAAGCTTCTCAGAAAATATACCGAGACTGTTGTGACACTCTTTGACGGTGACAGCGCTGGCAGGGTTGCAGCAGAAAGGACGGTGAAGCTCTTGTTTGATCTGAACATGAAAGGCTCGGTCGTCGCGCTGTCTGAGGCCGAAGACCCGGACTCATTTCTCAGAAAGAAGAACTCGCTCGACGAACTCATAACCATGTCCGAACCGTTTGGCTGTTTCCTTGCAAGGCAGTTTCCAGCCACCCGAAAGATGATTATCAGTTCATTGATGGCAAGATCGCACTATGAAGTGGCCGAGTTTATCTCTTATATGGGCACATCCGAAGAATCAAAGGCCTATGCCGAGATCAATGCGCGGCTCATGATCGAATCGCTTTTGGAAGAGGCCCCTGCCATTGCCTGTAACGGGGAAGTGGAGATCAGGAGATATAGGGATAATCTTGCGCTTCTTTCGGAGAAACGGTTTGTCAGCTGGCAGAAGATCTGCGGCGATCACAAAGAACAGGCTGAGGCAATGGTCTTACAGTTCCTGGAATTGAAGGGAAGGCGAGTCAGAGAAGCCAAGATGATGTAGTGAAAGGATGGGCTGGGAGCGTGTTTGGTTGCGCTCTCGGCCCATATTGTTGAGGGAGCCTCGTTCAAAAGTAGTAAAGCGCCTGCTGAATCGTTTAAAATCGATGAGGATATAATCGAGATGGTCAATAATAATTCGCAATCAGTCAGTAGACGTGTGAGAATAGTGAGCAAGGCTCTTTATCCGTATGTCAAAAGGGCGCTTGACCTCGTAAAGAGGGAGAACGGGGACAATAAGACGATCATGATTTATGGCTCTGAGGTGAGTGTCGGCACTGATAGCGATGGAGACATAGCGATATTTTCGGTTTCGCGGGACTATTTCAATATCGATGCCGTTGAAAGAGCCCTTCGGGTATTTGTTGGGGATCTGAGGAACGATGAGCCGCCGGTCTCGCCTGTGGTGATCATTGACAGGGAGGACAGTATTACCCAGAAGATTCAGACAGATTTGACCAGGCAGGTGAAAAAGTAGATCTTTTTATTTGAGCGGTTCCAGTCGCAAATCCTTTCCCCTTTTTTTGGACTTTCGCCAGTTGACATGATTTTATTATGTTATCCATCATCTTAATCTTACAAAGGTGCAAAAGCAGTTATGTGGCCGGAAGCGGGAAGAGCCACCGACAGCAGAGCGAAGCGGCAGCGGAGCGAATCTGATAAACAGGGAGCCCCTTTGAGGGGCGGACGGG
>CAYSWG010000290.1:0-3112 GCA_964434465.1 uncultured Geobacteraceae bacterium | reverse complement strand
AAGAGAAGGCCGACAACGAACAAGAACCGGACAAGAAGAAGGAGGCCCTTAAGGCAGATCCTCCTGAATCTGCTGCACGTCCTTGTTCCCTTCGGCGGGCGGGGAGAAGACGCAGGCGATATTGAGTGGCTGAACGTCGGGGTCGGATTTTTCCGCCTGCACGGTTTTGAACAGAGCATGATATTCAATCGCATCATTGATCGAGGCGGTGGCCAGCAGGGCATTGAACTTGCGCCCGTTTGTGGCTGCGTCGTGCTTGGCCAGAATCGCCTCGACAATGGCCTTCTTGGCAAGCGCTTCGCCTGCCTTGGGCTTGTGTTTTCCTTCAGGCTTGTAATAGTCGACATGGAAACGCAAGACGTTGCGATCTTCGATGGCGTGGGTGATGGTGTAGGCGTGCAGTTGCTGCTGGAAGATGTTTTCTGTGGTCTTATACGATGCCTGCTGGCCTTCGACCTGCTGATAGCTGGCGTTTTCGGCAAAGATCGGCGTGCCGGTCAAGCCGAACAACTGGGCGTTGGGGAAAAACTCCTTGATGGCTTTGTGGTTCTCGCCAAATTGAGAACGGTGGCATTCGTCGAAGTTGAAGACCATGCGCTTATGGCGCAGCGGCTCCAGCCTCTCCTTGTAGTTACGTTTGTTGCTGCCATCCAGCGCCAGGCCGAGCTTCTGGATGGTGGTGACGATCACCTTATCGGCGTAGTCGTCGGAGAGTAGTCGCCGCACCAGGGTTTCGGTATTGGTGTTCTCCTCGACGCAGCCCTCCTGAAATTTGTTGAATTCTTCCCGTGTCTGTCGGTCAAGGTCTTTGCGGTCTACCACGAACAGGCATTTATCGATGTCCGGGTTATCCTTGAGCAGGGTGGAGGCCTTGAAAGAGGTGAGTGTCTTGCCGCTGCCGGTAGTGTGCCAAATGTAGCCGTTTCCGGTGTTCTGATGGATGCATTGCACGATAGCCTGGACGGCATATATCTGGTAGGGGCGCATCACCAGCAATTTCTGCTCGTTGGCCACCAGCACCATATAGCGACTGACCATCTCTGCCAGGGTACATTTGGCGAGGAATGTCTCGGCAAAGCTGTCCAGATGGGTGATCTTCTTGTTGGACTCATCGGCGAACTGGTAAAGCGGCAAGAACCGCTCGTCGGCGTTAAAACTTAAGTGGCGGCTGTTGTTGTTGGCGAAGTACCAGGTATCGCTGCGGTTGCTGACGATGAACAGTTGTACGAAGCAGAGCAGGGTCTTGCTGTATCCGTTGCCGGGATCGTTTTTGTAATCGACAATCTGCTGCATGGCCCGGCGCGGGCTGATGGCGAGGGTTTTCAACTCGATCTGCACCACCGGTACGCCGTTGATGAGAAGGATAACATCATAACGATGGTAGCTGTTGTCCGTGTTGATACGCAGTTGGTTGATCACTTCGAAGCTGTTCTTGCACCAGTCCTTGATGTTGACGAGGGTATAGTAGAGCGGCGTGCCGTCATCGCGCTCGAAGCTGTTGCGCTCGCGCAGGTGTCGGGCTGCGGCAAAGACGTCCGGGGTGATGATCTGCTCCAGCAGCCTGTGAAACTCACTGTCCTCCAGGTGGACACGATTCAGTGCCTCGAAATGCTGGCGAAAGTTCTGCTCCAGCGCCGCGCGGTCGCGGATGTCCGGGCGATAGATGTATTTGAGCTCGCCTAGCTTTTCGATCAGTGATTGTTCGATTTCTTGCTCAGTCATTTAGGGAACCGTCACAACATCAGAATTAAGATTTTATTGACTATCAATGCAGCTCAGAATATTTCTTGCTTGATCCTTAGTCTTTTCGACTGGATACTTTGCCTCATTTACCGCGATCTTATTTTCGACATCCGCCAACAGATCGACCTTGTATTCCTCGCTGAGATAGGTGAGGAAGATTCACCCCGTTAGAGAAGGACATCACATTCATACCTATCCATGATGATCTGCATACAGGGGCAGCACTTGCTCTCGTAGGTCTTGCTTTTATCTCTAACGGGGTAAAGATGTCGGCCAGTTCTTCTTTTACCCCATTGCTGCCGAACGCCATCGAGAGTGGCTACTTAATCGCCAAACAATACCGTTCTCCGACACGGCATGCAGCTACGGGGTGAACGTTCTTGAGTTCTCCCCATTACAGACAATAATTTGTAACGGGGTAAATCAGGCGAGAGATTGCGGGACTGCTCAGTCGTCTTCCAGAGGAAGTTCTGGAGCAGTTCACCAGCCTCGATGGAGAGGGCTTCGGCGAGGTTCTTGGGATCGTGGAATTGCGCCCAGTCGCGCTCATTCCGGAACGAAATGATCTTTTGCTGGATGGATGCTAAATCGACCATGATCCTCCCCAGGGAATTTTGCGACGAACGAGGTAAGTGATGGAAAACTTTACTATAAGTAGCAGAAAAAGTCCAGCAAAGAGATTGTGCGTTTTCCAATAAAAAAGGCAGGGTCATTTGCACCCTGCCGATAATAAATCACGCCGTTATTTCCGCAATCACGCCGCTACGAAGTCGATTTTCAGCCTCGTTCCCGTTGCCTCTGCGATCTTCTCCAGTGTCTTGAGCGTAAAACCTTCATATTCGCCGCTTTCAATTCGGGAAACGGCCTGTTGACTGGTTCCCATGAGCTTTGCAAACGCAGCCTGAGTCAGCCCTTTCTTTTCCCGGAGCTTGGCTATCTTCATTGCAAGCTGAAGAGCGCGACGCTCTTCCTCATACTGCATCCTGAATTCGGGGTCTTTCAGGTCTTCCCGAAGACGGCTCTGGAATGTACGAACCTTTTGCCTCTTCATTTTCCACCTCCGGCCGGATTACGGCGAATCCAGTCTTCCATTCGCCGTTCCGCCAATTCAATATCCTTTTCCTTCAACTCAAGGCTCTTCTTGCTAAAGGCATGAGCCAGGACTATCTGTTCGCGCAGATAGAAAAAATACAGGATGCGATACTGATTTGATCTGAAATGTATCCGCAGCTCCCGAATTTTGCCCCGAACCACGTCGGCATAGGGCCTTCTGAGATTCGGTCCCTGCTCTTCCAACAGCTCAATGTAAGCCTCAACCTTCGCCCTGGACTTATTGTCCAGACCATCGAGAAATTCATCTAGGGGAGAA
>CAYSWG010000289.1:0-3148 GCA_964434465.1 uncultured Geobacteraceae bacterium | reverse complement strand
TGACGATCTCGATCGCCATCGAGGCGAACAGCGAGGCGGCCGAGGCGAGGCTGCCCCAGTACATCTTCTGGATAGACATCAACCGCTTGTCGGCTGAGGCTCTTGCCAGGCTTGGCAGCCGTTATGACAAGGCCCATGAGGCCGTATGCCAGGAAACCGCATTTCTGCTGCACCGCCTGCCTGGGCTGGAGGAGCTTGCATTTTCCGACGGCACCCCTTTCGCCACCCCTGAAACCAGACAGTGGCTGGAGGGGATAGTCTTCAGAAACATTTCTCCGGCTCCGTCAGCGCCCGCTCCAGCCAGTGGCGCGGAGGATTTCGTCACCGAGGCGGTAATCGGCAAGAACATCGAAGAAATACAGTTGCTGATACGCAAGGGAAAACTGCTTGAGGCGATGGAGGAAACCCAGGCAAAGCTTAAGGAGTGCTCTTCCCGCCGGGAAAGGCTGCTCTGGCGGCTGGCCCTTGCCCAGATGCTGGTAAATGTCGGGAAACCCAAGCTGGCCCTTCCTCACCTGGACCAGGTGTTGTGGGATATCGACAGGCACGAGCTGGAAGAGTATGACCCGCAGCTGGCCATGAAAGGTCTCAGGCTTGCCTGGCATGCCCTGGAATCCCAGGTGGAACAGAAATACCGGGATAGGGCGGCAGATGTGCTGCACCGGATAGGGCGGCTGGACATGCCCGAGATGGTGCGGCTGAAGAAAGGATAAGAATGTGGAAGGCTGGAGCCCCGCGTTTTGCAAATAATTAAAAAGGAGCGAAAAAATGGCAAAGGAGTCATCCGTTGCACCTAAGGAAAGAGTCAACATCGTGTACCGCCCGTCGCTTGGGGATGCCAAGGAAGAAGTCGAACTTCCCCTGAAGATGCTGGTGATGGGAGATTTCACCGGCAGCCCCGATGACCGCCCCTTGGAGAAACGCGAACCGGTTAATGTCGACAAGGATAACTTTAATGATGTTTTGAAGGCCCAGAATATTTCATTGAATTTCAGCGTTCCCAACCGGCTGGCGGCCGAAGAGGGCAATGAACTGAATCTGAAGCTCCAGGTGGAGACCATGAAGGACTTCACGCCGGAGGCGATCGTTGAACAGGTTCCGGAGTTGAAGCAGCTGCTGGAGCTGCGCGAGGCGCTGCGCGCCCTGAAGGGACCGTTGTCGAACGTTCCGGAATTCCGGAAGAAAATTCAGGAACTCATCAAGGATGACAATGCCCGGCAGAAACTGCTGGCAGAAATCGGACTGGAAGGGTAAGGGGGGAATATGAGCACGGAACAGGAAAACCAGCTGGCAACATCGGAATCGCCGGTCATGCAGGAATCCCTGCTGGAAGAGATCGTCCAGGCTACCAGGCTGAAGCCTGCCGATGAGGCCTATTCAATCACACGAAAGGGTGTGGAAGCTCTGATATCACAGCTTCTTAATCCCGGGAAAGAAACCGTCAAGGTTTCCAAGGCGGGCCTCGACGACATGATCGCCGAGATCGACCGGAAAATGAGCAGTCAGGTGAACGAGATCCTGCATCACGCGGACTTCCAGAAGCTGGAATCTTCCTGGCGCTCCCTCAACTTTCTTGTCGGACGGACCGATTTCCGGGAAAACATCAAGATCGAGTTGCTCCACGTCACGAAGGACGAACTGCTTGAGGATTTTGAAGACGCGGCCGAGATAGTCAAGTCCGGGCTGTACAAAACCGTTTATACCAGCGAGTACGGACAGTTCGGCGGCAAGCCTTATGCCTGCCTCATCGGCAATTATGAATTCGATGCCGGCCCCCAGGACATGAGGCTCCTTCAGCACACGGCAGCGGTGGCCGCCATGTCGCACACTCCTTTCCTGGCGTCGGCGGCGCCGGATTTCTTCGGCGTCGAAGATTTCACCACCCTGCCCAATCTCAAAGACATCAGGTCGATCATGGAGGGGCCGCAATATATCAAGTGGCAATCGTTTCGGGAAACCGAGGATGCGCGCTACGTCGGCCTGGCTCTGCCCCGCTTCCTGCTTCGCCTCCCCTATGGCCCGGAGACCCAGCCGGTGAAGAACTTCAATTACCAGGAGGGAACTTCGGAGAGCCACGAAAACTATTGCTGGGGCAATGCCGCCTTCGCCTTTGCCACCCGCATCACCGACAGCTTCGCCAAATACCGCTGGTGCGCCAACATCATCGGCCCCCAGGGCGGCGGCGCGGTAGAGGACCTGCCGTTGCACCAGTACGAGGCCATGGGCGCCATCCAAACCAAGATCCCGACGGAAGTGCTCATATCCGAAAGAAGGGAATTCGAGCTGGCCGAAGAAGGCTTCATGGCCCTCACCATGCGCAAGGGGAGCGATAATGCCGCCTTTTTTTCGGCAAACTCGGTCCAGAAACCGAAATATTTCGGCATCAGCAAAGAGGGGAAAGAAGCGGAGCTCAACTACAAGCTCGGGCTGCAGCTCCCATATATGTTCATTGTAAGCCGCCTGGCCCACTACCTTAAGGTGATCCAACGGGAAAACATCGGGACATGGAAGGAAAGAAGCGACCTGGAACTGGAACTGAACAACTGGATCCGCCAGTACGTTTCCGATATGGACAACCCCATGCCCGGCGTCAGAAGCCGCAGGCCCTTGCGGCAGGCGGAAATCACCGTCGAGGAAGTTCCCGGCGAACCTGGCTGGTACCGCGTTTCCCTGAAGGTCAGGCCGCACTTCAAATACATGGGGGCGTATTTTACCCTGTCCCTGGTGGGCAAGCTGGATAAGGAAGTAAACGCCGCGTGATTTAGCCGTGCATTTTCTCTCCAAATGCCCCCTCCCCTTGTGGGAGGGGGCAAGGGGAAGGGGAAAACAGTTTTGGCCCGAAGAGCCACACATAATCCGAGCGTATCGATTGGCGGTCTCGAATCGGTTGTCTCAATGCAAGCAAGGAAACATGCTTTTTTGTAATCGCACTTCCTAATGATATTTAATGACTTAAACATTTCTAAAATTATTTCGGACAATATTTTCAATAGTTACGAACCTGCTGAAATAATTAAAGTAATGAGATCTAAGGTGCGGTAATGACCAAGCTCAAGTTTAGTAAGAAAAGGAGTGAGGGCTGCCATGACAATCGAGGACAAGAAAAAATGCGCGGAAATTTTTGAAATGTTGACAGGCGAAAAGACCA
>CAYSWG010000288.1:0-3154 GCA_964434465.1 uncultured Geobacteraceae bacterium | reverse complement strand
CATATAGGTTTCCGCTAAAGGGATCGACCCTGTTGAATCTTCCATTCAGGGGATTATACCAGCGGGCGCGGTTGTAGTAGTGCTGGCTGGCAAAGTCGAACATCTCCCCGGCATAGAGCAAGGAGGTCTCCTGCGGGGGAGTGATGCCTGGATCGGCGGAGGCATCCTGCAAGAGGACTCCATAACCATCATAAGAATAACTATCCTGAACCGTGCCGCCGTAGTTGAGCAATTGGCGCGTAGAACCATGGCCATCGTACAACAGATACTGTGTTGTGCCGGCTGACCAGTTGACTCCGCCATCCGTTGAGGTCGATTTGTTCTGACTGATCACATCATCGCCGATGGTATACTGGATACGGGTGCGGCCGGTTTCATTATGCGTGGTATCATCAAAGGCAACAGCAGTTTCTTCAAATACCTGAGCGTACCCCGTATGATTAGCAGGATCTGCAAGATACTGCGTAAGTGATTCGTTCTGTATGTCCTCCGTATCGCCATCAATAACGGTATAAATCCATGCGCTGATCCGGAAGCCGGAGGGGCTATATGCGTATTCGGTGATGGTTTCAACCTTCTGGGAACCTTCATAGCAATATTGTGTGAGTTTTATCAGGCGGTTCCGCAGATTATATTCGCTGTAGTCATATCCTGTTGCGGGATTAGTGGAAAGATACGCCTGGACCTGGGCAAGGGTCATATCCTCGATGCCGGATACATTGGTATGGATTTTGTATATGAGTGATCCGTTGGCATCATACCAGTAACTGAAGACATCATCGGCAGCGCCCCAGGAGGCGGTGGACAGGTCGCTGTACTGGACAGCGGCATGAGAAAGTATCTGGAAGCAGTCCGGGCCGATCAGGAAGAATTATGAACTTGTCAAAGAGGGAGATGGGGCAAAACAACAGTGCGCGGAACCCTATTTCTCTCTATTGTCAATCGTTTAAAGTGTCTGACCCTTTTATTTCTCCAACAGAAGACATATACTCCGGTGATACAGACTTAATGACTCGGTATCCGGCGGGCTATGCCCGGCAAGGTGCCGATAGAATCTGCGCAGACTCGGCATCAGGAAGATCACCGGCAATCCGATCAGAAGCACCACCAGGATTATATGATCCCACGGTGTGGGCATACCCAGCCAAAAGGCCTGCATGTTATCTATTTCTTTTCGGACCCCTTTATTTCTCCTTATCCTCCTTCTCCTTTTTCTAATTCACGTAATCGACATTGAATATCAATTGCTTTATCCAGCAATTCTCCTTTCATAATTCCTGAAAAATCGTATGCTCGGACAATAGAAGCTGTATACTCTGGTTTTTTAGATAACGATTTGCCTGATTTTATATATTCAAGCACCTGTTGATAATAATTTTTCCATTTCTTTTGAAGTGCAGGAGTCCAACCATTTTTTATCTCTGAAGGATCTAATGGGCTATCAAACAAACATATAATATCTTTAATTTTCACTAAAATTTCATCTCTGGTAGTCATAATAATCCTTATCTTACAGGTCAAACGTAGTTAAAGGGGTACCTAATGAAAATTCAAAGACCGGTTCACTGCTTAATATAAACATCTGTTCAATTCCCTCGGCACCATTAAAAATACCACCTCGAAATATCAAGCTTCTCCCTGTGGAGTGAACGTTTTGAATATAAGTTGCAGAATTACCATAAGGCTCCAAACACAGAGCTTGTACTGCTTCTTCTGGATTCTTAAACAGTGTATCTGTTAACCATTTGCCTTGACTTGTAGGATTATCCGTATAACGGAAAAACGTTTGGCCTTTTTCTACAATTTCGACTGTAATATAACCATCAAAAGCCTTGACAAATTCATCCGCTTTATCACTAGAAAAGCCGAGTATATTTATCAAATATTCTTTGGCTTTTTCTTGTGAAATTGTTGCACTTCTACGTAGACCCTTATTGGTAAAATACCGACTTATTTTTTGTGCTATTGGTCTTACAATAAACTTCCCTGCCAGGGCAATAATTCCTACTGTAGCTATACTAATCAATCCTTCAAGTACAACTTCATCTGTCGTATCGGCATATACACTTTCATCCTCGTCACCCTCGGGAGCTATCGCGATATTAGAACTGAACAACATGGTCGTAATCGCTGCCACCACCAGTCGACCAACAAGCGTAAAATCTCCTGATAACCCGCTTGGGTCGATAGCATTGATGGGATTAGCGTGGCAGTAGAGATACTTGTGTAAGGATTGTGGATCTTCAAGGTTGCCACTGAATGGATCGACTCGGTTGAATCGGCCGTTGTTTTGGTTGTAGTACCGGGCGCGGAGGTAGTACTGGTCGAGGTTAGCATCAAACTGCTCGCCGCAGTAGAGCAGATTCGTATCGGCCGGGTTGGAGGGCGTGGGATTGCCGCCAAGCATCACCCCGTAGCCGTCATAATTGTAGGCATCGATGACATTGAGCGAACCATCCACCAGTTGCCTTGTCGAGCCGTGGCCGTCATAGAGCAGGTAGCGGGTATCACCACTCTGCCAGCCGGAGCCGGAGTCATAACACTTGGTCTGGTTTATTACATCATCGCCCAGGGTATAGTAAACAACCGACTCCAGAACGGGACTTGCCGGGGCAGTTGTGTCGTATTGTGATTCCTCCAGCACCTGCGCATAGCCGGTATGGTTTTGCGGATCGATGAGGTAGTAAATCTCCGTTACACTGTCAATACTCTTGCGCGTGCGGATGCCATCAGGATTATATTTGTAATCAACCACTTCCGGCGTCTGCGGCTGGCCGTCAACATACGGTGTGGTGGTCACTTTGCTCAGCCGGTTCTGCAAGTTGTATTCATAGACAACGGTCTCTGTGGTTTGGCTGCCCTGTTTGGTTGATTTACTTGTCAAAGAGCCGTTGGCGTCGTAGCCGTACTCTATTATACGCCCCGGCTGGCCCCAGGCAAGGGTAGAAATATCCTCGTACTGGACGGCGGCCTGGGAAAGCATCTGGAAGCAGTCCGGGCCGATCAGGAAGATATAGGCAAGGAGGATGCAGAGACCGCGCTGCCAGAGGGACAGATGGGGCCTGTCGGCCGTGGGAGCATGACCCGCCAGACGAAGGGTAAAGCGGACCAGCGAGGGCCCGAGGAACACGACCGGGATAAGGGCCAGCAGGAT
>CAYSWG010000287.1:0-3202 GCA_964434465.1 uncultured Geobacteraceae bacterium | reverse complement strand
CGCCCACAACCAAACGACGCACCACAATCGGGCGACCCAGCGGGTCGCCCCTACGGGGCCTGTTGCCGGGTCCATTGGGGCAATTATCGGTCAATTCAAATCCGCGGCAACCAAACGAATCAACACCATGCGTGATAACCCCGGGTGCCCGGTCTGGCAACGCAATTATTATGAACGGGTCATTCGCAACGAACGGGAAATGGCAAACGTCCGACAGTACATCGTCGACAACCCGGCGAAATGGGACGAAGACGAGAATAACCCGGTCATCGTGGCAACAATCCCGTAGGGTCGCCCGATAACCGTGGGTTATGATTCGTAGGGGCGCACCGATGTGCGCCCGATGAAGAAATGCACCGACGTGCGCCCGATGACCGCAAAAAGGGAGATCCATGGAACACGACATCTATTCGACCAGATACGACCTGGGCAGGGTCATCACCTTGGGCTGGGAGCTCTTCCGCGAACACTTCGCAAGCATTCTGCCGATTGTTCTTATCGTCTATATCCCCATAAATATCGGGCTGTCCTTTGTTCCTGTCGACTATCTGATTGAAGAGTACGGTCTTCGCGGGTTCACTATGTACATGAGGATCATCCAGTTGACGGAGTTTTTCTTCGGCGTCGTGGCCACCCTGGCCCTTGCTACACTGATCGAGGCCGCTCTTGCCGGTCAACCGATTACCTGGCAGCAGGCCCTTCGTCACGCCCTTTCTCGCTGGGGCGCCTCAATCGGGACCGGCTTGCTGGCCGGGTTGATCATTGTGGGCCTTTGTTTTCTTCTTATTGTCCCCGGTATCATCTGGGGTCTGTACTATTCGCTGTTCGTGTATGTTGTCGCTCTCCGCGGTCTCTCGGGGAAGAACGCCCTGAATTATTCCAAGAGCATCCTCAAGGGGCAATGGTGGCGTGTGTTTGGATACCTTGCCGCCATCGGGATCTTGGGTTTTTTAGCCGGTATAGCTGTGGTTGCTCTGTTCTACTTCACCCCGGACAACATGATTCTCAATATCGTTTCCGATACGCTGACTGACATCGTAGCGGCGTTGTTTATGATCATGACGTGCGTGTTCTTCCTGAACAACGACCATTCGAGGGTGAAGAGCGAAGCCGAAACTACGACCTCTTTGGAACCTGCTGTGTGCTCTCCTCAAGAATGAGTTGGTGCTTAATGGGGTAGGTTGACTTTTAATGGGATGGGGGGCTCGGCGAAAAGTTGATGGGTGAAGGATGCAGATTGTTTTGAAATATTCAAATGCCAAAGCCCCACGCTCTTCTGAGCCAGTAAGTGGATGACATGAGAAAATCCTTTACTTTTCATGGTAATGATATTTATAGTGCGCATATGGCGCAACAGGTATAGCAATGAGCCATGGCTACGAAATCTTTGACCAGGCTTTTCACCTGCTGAACGATCGCCTGGAACTGGCCGGCGCCCCCCGCTTCAATCTGGTGGTATGCGGAGGCTCTGCACTGGCGGCAACGGGGCTTGTGCTTCGGACGACAAGTGATGTGGATATTGTGGCTTTGCTGGATGACGCCGGAGAACTGCTCGATCCCGCTCCGCTGCCGCCGGCACTGGCAACCGCTGCCGGTGAGGTGGCCCTTGACCTGGGGCTGGCGCCGGACTGGCTCAATAACGGCCCGAGCAGCGGTGATGGAGGATTGTTCCGCCTGGGTCTGCCTGCCGGGTTTGTTGAGCGGCTCACCCGGCAGACCTTTGGCGATTGGCTGACCGTAGGGTTTGTCAGCCGCTTCGACCAGATCCACTTCAAACTGTACGCGGCCGTTGATCAGTCGGGCAGTTACCATGCCGTGGACCTGCGGAAGTTAGAGCCGACGGATGAGGAACTGCTGGCTGCTGCCGGGTGGACCCGTTCCCACGATCCATCGGAGGGGTACCGGCAGGGGCTCCAGTGGTTCCTGAAGGAGTTTGGCTATGGACATCTCGCCGAGCGAGTTTAAAGCAACCGTTCAAAACCGGTTGCTGGACCTCCTCTGGATACAGTGGTCGGCTCTTGGCGTTGCGGGGCAGCGTGCCGCTGTTGAGCAGCGGGTGGTCGATCCCGAGCCGTTGCTTCTGCTGTCGTTGACGGTCTGCCGTTATGACCCCCGGCTGTTTGACGAGGTTCTTGACTGGTTGGCGGTAAACAGCGCCTACCTGAATGCCCAGCGCCTGAAAAATCTGCTCCAGCAGTTCGACTTCCAGTGCAAGCCTCAATTGAGCGCCGTCGCAACGCTTCTCGGCCGGAAATCCGGCGCTACGCTCAAATGGAAAACCCTCGCTTCTTCATCATCCCTTAGCACTCCCGAACCTCTGTTTATCCTGCCTGACGGCAACCCGGTACCGGTTCCACCCGAGAAGGCGCCGGAATTCAAGGTCCACGGACTGCTGCGCGGTCCGGTGAAGCTGCGCGGCTATTCGCGAGTATTCCCCCCACTTGGGATGGCGACGCTGCTTCTGCGCTTACGGGGGCTTATCGGGGTCAATTCCCGATGCGAACTGCTCTGCGTTCTTGGCGCCAATGACGAGATCCACCCCGCCGACATCGCCCGGCAGACCGGCTATTTCAGCCGCACTGTCCAGAGTGCCCTGGTGGATATGGCCCGCTCCGGCGTGGTTCAGATGCGCAGCAGCAACCGGGAAAAGATGTATTGGCTGCTGCCGGGGCTTCTCGACAACTTGCTCCGTCCTGAAGGTCTGAAGACTCCCTGGGTCAACTGGGCGCCCCTGTTCCGTGCCCTGGAAATGCTCTGGCTTGGGCTGATGGATCCGAAGAAGAAGGAACTGGGTCCACTGCTGCGTGCATCGGAATGGCGACGCCTGGCAATGGCCATGCGGCCGCTACTGGGTGAAGCGGGATTGGGCATGTGCCTGCGGGATGAGGCCGCGTACCGGGGCGAGGGGTATGGTCCGGTTTTTATGCAGGATGTAACAACCCTCCTTGACAGGTTGCATCATGATTAGCTGTGCCGATGTAACGGAGGTGTAATGAGCAACTTCGACTTCCTGCCGGGTGTCGCTGGTCAACCAGGCAGTCAGGCCCTTTAAGGCCCGCCTGCCGGAATCGAGCCCGGTGAACCTGGTGACAGAGAAGGACACCGTGGGAGGTCTACGTCTGCACCTGCCCGGCCATGCTCAGTCTGAGAGCCGCGATGCCCTGCGCCTGGTTCTCTTGCAGTCGTGCTTTTCCGAGGAGGC
>CAYSWG010000286.1:0-3203 GCA_964434465.1 uncultured Geobacteraceae bacterium | reverse complement strand
CAATGCCAATCAGCAGCAACCGGGAAAATCTGCCCCCCCGCGCCGGCGCAATCTCCCCGTGGTGCACCTGGGCGGTGAAGTCCTTTACCGCCCGAATCATCGCCCCAATCTCGAGGGTAATGTCCCGGCAGGGCGCCAGATACGGGGTACGCAGCCAGTAGTGCCCCACCATCCGTCCCTCGTCCGGATTGGCAAGCCCTCCCTCCTCCAGCTCGGCCATCTCCCGATAGACCCTCACCAGGTTCGGCTCCATGCTCTCGAAGTAGTCGTCGGGGAAATCCATGGCACTGATATCAAGCAGCATGCCGATTTCCGGATAGTAGTTCAGGTATAAGGAATAGCGATCCCACTCTGCTCGATGTCCCATGGGGGTCCTCTCATTGTCCGATGTGTTCCTGCGATCTGCCAGATTTCGCAAACCAGGCTGATCTTCCAGGTATTGGCAGATTGTTGAAAAACGTCACGAGGAAGGACGGATGCAAGGCGCACGGAGCGCAGCACCCGAGGCATATCATGAGGGGGCGAGCACCCCGCAACGCAACAGACGGCTCTCCACAGCAGTTTTTCAACAACCTGTTAGCGGTCGACCAGCTCTCCTGCCGCCCCATGATCAAGAAGCCAGGTGACCCTGCCCTGCCGGGGACTAACCAGGGCCGCTGGATAGCTCGCTCCACCCACCCCCTCAAGAATTGCCGCGACAATCGCCGCCTTGTCGGCGCCGGTGGCCAGGAACAGCACCTGGCGGGCGGCATTCAGTACCGGCAGGGTCAACGTAACCCGATGGCTGCTCAGCTTTTCCGCATACACAGCCACGGCGCTTCGTCCGGCGTGGGCTGCCAGATCCATACCAGGGAACAACGAGGCCGTGTGCCCATCGGAACCGACACCGAGCAGGATCAGGTCAAAGACCGGCAGCTGCCCCGAACCAAAGGTGCTGGAAAGCTCGGCGGCATAAAGCCCCGCCGCCGCTTCCGGCAACAGTTCGCCGGCAATTCGGTGGATGACTGCCCCCGGCGCCGGCAATCGTGACAGGAAAAGCTCGTTGGCCTGGCGGAAATTACTGTCCCCATGATCCGGCGGGACACAGCGCTCATCGGTCCAGAATACCTGCACCTTGCCCCAGTCGATGCCGGCATGGGGCGCTTCTTCACCAAGGCGGCGAAAAAGCGGGACAGGCGATGTGCCGCCTGACAGGGCGACGGTGAAACGTCCACGCGCCGCCAGAGCCTGCCGGGTGGCCGCAAAGAACAACGAAACGCCCCTGGCAACAAGCAAATCAGCCGTCGGAAACGCTTCGACCACACACCCGCCATGGCCTCGCGGCGTACGACTCACAGAGGTCGCCATTGCCGGCCGTCCCGGGCCAGCAGGTCTGCAGCTGCTTGTGGACCGTCACTACCGGCTTCATAGCAGAACGAGTCGGGTAACTGCTGCCGACCGGCCAATGCCTCAAGCAGCGGTGTAAGGAGCTGCCAGCTGAGATCCACACCATCCTCGCGGACAAAGAGCATCTGGTCCCCTTCCATGCAGTCCAGGAGGACCCGCTCATAGGCGCTGAGCGAAACGTCCGCACGATAGGAGAAATCAAGGTTGACCGGCATCAGACACATGCGCGAACCGGGATATTTTGCCTGGATTTCCAGATGAATGCCCTCGTCAGGCTGCACGCGCAGCACCAGACTGTTGGCCTCGATGGCACCGCCCATGGCCTGGGAAAACATCATGTGCGGCACCGGTCTGAAGCGGATGGCTATTTCAGTCGTGCGCTTTTTCAGCCGCTTGCCGGAACGGAGGTAAAACGGCACGCCATTCCAGCGCCAGTTGTCAATCCACACCTTCAGCGCCCCATAGGTGGGCACCGGTGAATCAGCGGCCACACCCAACTCCTGCCGGTAACCGCCAATGGCCCCGTCAGCGGCTGGACCGTATTGGCCGACCACCAGGCAGTCGTCAAGACGGTCCAAGGGAAACGGCCTGACGGACTGGAGCACTTTGGCCTTTTCATCCCGCACCCGGCCGGCAGTAAACAGGGATGGCGGCTCCATGGCCGTCAGGGCAAGCAGTTGGAACATGTGGTTCTGGAACATGTCCCGCAACACCCCGGCCTGCTCATAGTAGCCGGCACGCCGCTCAATGCCGATGGTCTCGGCAGCGGTGATCTGCACATGATCGATGTAGCGGCGGTTCCAGAGCGGCTCGAACAGGGCGTTGGCAAAACGGAACATGAGGATGTTCTGGACAGTTTCCTTGGCGAGGTAGTGATCGATCCGGTAGACCTGTCGCTCCCGGAAGGCGCCCAGGAGCAGACCGTCCAATTCCCGGGACGAGGCCAGATCGCTGCCGAAGGGCTTCTCAATGACCAGCTTGGCGGCAGCCTCGTTGTCCGCAGCCAGACCGGTCTGGTGCAGGCAGCGGATTGCCGCGCCGTAGACCGCCGGCGGAGTGGCCAGATAGAAGATCCGCCGGCCACCGGTACCGGCTGATCTTTCCAGCGCAGGCAAGACATCGGCCAGGTTGGCCCGATACGAAGCGGGGTCATCGTAATCAATAGCCCGGTAGTGAATAAGCCCTGCAAATTGTTGCCAGCAATCACCCACACACTCGTCGGGAATTGCCGCACGGAGCAGTTCTCGGAAACGGTCCGAATCCATGGCCGTACGCCCCAGGCCAAGCATGAAAAACCTACGGGGCAAAAGCTGCTGGCGAAACAGCCGGTAGATGGCCGGAATCAGTTTGCGCCGGGTCAGATCGCCCGATGCACCAAAAATAACCAAGCCACAGTCCTGGGGAACGGTTATACCGCAGGCCGCTCCGCTGACAGCAATGTCGTCACTACCCATCATGCAAGCTCCCGCTACTCCGTCTGCCGTTTCTCGGCTGCCGCCGGCACAACAGCGCCCGCCCCGGCGCCATCGGCGCGTTTTTCAGCAGCAGCCGCAACCACCGCATGACCGCCAAACTGGTTACGCAACGCTGCCAGCACCTTGTCTCCGAAGCTGTCGCCCAGCCGGGAGCGGAAGCGCTGGAACAGGGATGCAGCGATAACCGGCACCGGGACGCCGCTGTCAATTGCCTGCTGCACGGTCCAGCGGCCTTCCCCGGAATCCTCCACATACCCCTGCAGATCATCCAGGCCCGGATCATCGCGAAAGGCAGCTTCCGCCAGCTCCAGCAGCCAGGAGCGAACCACGCTCCCCCGGTTC
>CAYSWG010000285.1:0-3221 GCA_964434465.1 uncultured Geobacteraceae bacterium | reverse complement strand
CTCCCAACCTTTCAGATCTCGCTGAAAAATGGCCTTCTGCTTATGTCGCGAGAAGTGATGTAAAAACCTTTTCCGGCGGAATTCTTACCCCCAAATATCTCGCAAATCTTGACAGTGCCGGTAAGGGGCCAGCGGGCCGCATACGGATAGGAAGGAAAATCGCCTACCCGACGACCTCGCTTGTCCGATGGCTTGAATCTCGAGCGCAGGTGGCCGAGGCAAGGGAGATCCATCTTAGCCATGACTAAAAAATAAATGATAAAGCGTTGGGTCGCTCTCGAAAAATCAAATTTGCCATGCCGCCAAGAATACTGAATTTTGATCGACCAAATATTAGATCCCGATCGCCGCCCGGATGCCCTGCCCAGTCGGCCGCGGAAGTCTTTTTGGAAAATAACCCTAACCAAACTCTATTCAGAGAATAAAGATAGAAGGATAAAAATGAAGAAGAAAGCGAAACCGAAGACCAGGAAGATAAAAGGCCTGGTCAACAAGAAACAAGGAAGCAGGCCCGCAATTACCTCCTGGGTTGGAAAAGTGGTGAAACCGGTAAAACTGGCAAAAGTTAAGAAATTAAACAATGCATTAAATGTCGTAAGCCCTATCAGCCTTCCCCAGACCTATACTGATCTGGATTTAACCTGTACCGAATTCCCGCAGCCTCGCTCTGTTGTGCCAGGCCTGATCTCCGAAGGAGTTGTAATTCTGGCTGGTAGGCCCAAGACCGGTAAGTCACGGTTTGCTGAACACTTGGGCCAGGCCGTCGCACGGGGAGACAAGGCTTTGGGACTGATTGATGTGGAGCAGCACGAGGTCCTTTACCTCGCATTGGAGGATACCCCACGAAGGGTAAAATCCAGGCTATCAATAGTGCCAGGAACCCCAACTAACCGATTTCACTATTCGTTTGCGTGGCCCAGAGTTGACCAGGGTGGGTTGGAACAATTGGACAATTGGCTGAAGGACCATCCTGATACCAAATTTGTGATCATCGACACTCTGGGGAAAATCAGATCACGGGGCCAGTCCCGTGGCACCCCATACGACCGGGATTACAGCGACGTGTCCGCTTTCAAGAAAATCGCAGATCAATTTGCCGTGGCCATCGTGCTCGTACATCACCTACGGAAGGCTACAGCTGACGATTACTTGGACCTCGTTAGCGGCACCACGGGAATCACCGGAGCGGCCGATACCGTGGCAGTCCTAAGGAGGGAACGAATGAGTTCCGACGCATCCTTATTTATATCGGGCAGAGACATCGAGGAGCAGGATTTAGCTCTGCACTTCGACCCCTCTTCTTGTTCCTGGACCATTCTTGGGCAAGCAGAGGAATACCGGCTCAGCAAAGAGCGTCAGGATATCTTAAACGTCTTGAAGTCGGCGGGTCGCTCCTGGAAGTTAAACGAAATCGCGACCGCACTTGGGAAGAAAGCCCCGGTGGTGCATAAACTTCTCGCCGGGCTTATTGCAGCAGGGTTTGTCGAGCAGCCGAACTACGGCCACTACAAGCTTCATGAAAATTCCGAGGATATGCAAGCCGCATAGCGCATAGTGAGGAAAGGGGCTGCTCTTTCTGGGTGGCCCCAAATTCAGAAGGAGAAAGAAAGATGGAGAAAGATTTACAACAAACGACAGAGGCGTTGGTTCCTTTTAAAAAAGAGGAACCCATGGTGATTGGGCCGGCCAGTTCGTTCCTGGACCGACTATTGAGCAAACCCCTTTACCTTCCGGGGGCGACCCAGGTCGGAATCGGTCAACCCTGGACCACGGATTTTAGTGAGATGGCACATTTCCTAAAGATGCAGGGAGTTCCCAACGGCCACATGAAAGCGGCCTTGGCCATTCTCCTTGGTTTGAATTCCTCGAATCTGGATAACGCCATAGTGATCGAGATCATCGACAACGAAGAGAGGATCGGGGGGAAAATTCTTGATACCTCTTTATCTTTGATTCCCAGGAGCTTTTGGGTGAAATTCAAGGCCATTCCCAAGGATATCTTCATCCTTGAAAGGGAGCAGTTGAAGGGGAAGGTGATCATCGACCATGACAGCACCCAATACGGAAAGGTTACCAGCGATCTCAATACCCTGCTGGCCCAACAGAAGCTTGAGTCAAGACAGACCATTTTGGGAAAATACGGTTCCGCGATCCAAGATGTCAGCATCAGCGGGCCGGTGGCGTTCATTTCGATCGCTCAGGAGGAAGAGAGCGTTGTCTTGAGTCATCCATCCTTCCTGCAGATCAGGTTAACCTCTGGGGAGCCTCCCCAGGATCCATCCCTTGTCTTCGATCCGAAGGGGGCTTCAGAAATGCAGCGGAAGCAGTTCAATCTTGGACTTCAGAGGGTAATCGGGAGCTTGAAAAGACTTCGACCGCAGCAGGTCGTAATCCCATACAGGGATGTTCTTTTAAACCACTTGTCCAAAACGAAGAACGGTCCTAAGGGGGAAACATTGCTGAATGCTCTTCGAATCATCACCCTTATCAACCACCCCCCCAGTCCATCCGAAGAGGAACAGTTGGCCAAAGCGTGGGATTGCGATATCGAAATGATAGAATTAGCGATTGGCAAGAAGGTGTTTCCCCATAGACCCCTGATCGCAACTAAGAGGGATTATTACATTCTCTGGGTGATTATGTCCGACCTGGTCCAGAATAATGAAGACTGTTCTTTAACCGCCCGGCAGAAACGCATCTTTAAGGTGATTAAAGAACACAATCTGGCTGGTTTTGGGAGGACCTGGAAAAACTTCCCTATGTCGGATTATGAAAAGCTTACCACCATTGAAAATGCCGATCTAACCTGGGCCAGCCAGGAGCGGATATTCGAAGAGGTTAACAAAGATGGGGGCGACCCGATCAGCAATACGCAAATTGTTTACAGAGAGCTCCAGGACCTGAAACAAAAGGAGCTCATTAAAGAAAAGAAGGATCCGGGGGCGAAAAATCGGCTTGGGTATTACGTGACCACCTTCGATTTCCAAGATACCGTAACCCTCCCCCGCCCGTCGGGGATCGAAGACCCGATTCTGGGAAAGGAAAGGATAAAAGTGCAGAACCCCATCACCGGGGATATTGAAGAGGTATAACCAAACGGAGACGGGATGCTCCCAGACTTATTAACTTTTTAAATATTTCGCCTTTATCTGCCACATTTTAATATTCTTGTAAAAAGATAATAAGTTTGGAGCACCCCTAACCGCCAGATTCCGGCTGCC
>CAYSWG010000284.1:0-3255 GCA_964434465.1 uncultured Geobacteraceae bacterium | reverse complement strand
GTACGAGAAACATGCCATACAGGTCCGGCTTGCCACCGAGGTGACCGGCGTGGATCCGGTCACCGGGACGGTGATGACGGCTTCGGGGGAGCGATTTGCCTACGACCGGCTCCTGCTGGCCACTGGCGGCAGGTCATTTGTCCCGCCCATTCCCGGCGCCGGGCAGGAGGGCGTCATGACCCTGCGCACCATTGACGACGCGGACCGCATTCTTGCCCAGATCGGTACCGGACGCCGGCTGGTGGTGGTCGGTGGCGGTCTGCTTGGCATCGAGGCCGGCAACGGCCTGCGCCGACGGGGCATGGAGGTGACGGTCATCGAAACATTTCCCCGGCTGCTGCCGCGCCAGACCGATCCTGTTGCGGCAGATCTGCTGAGAAAACGGCTGGAGGATATGGGTTTTCGCTTTGTCCTGGGTGCAAAGCCCACGGAAATTTTCCAAGGATCTGACGGTCTTTCCGTCCGCCTGGAAGATGGTCGGGAAGTCCCTTCCGCTGGCGTGGTGCTCATTTCGGCAGGGGTGCGTCCCGAGGCGGGATTGGCCACGGTCCTTGGTCTTGAGACCGGGCTGGCTGTCAAGGTGAACGACCGGATGGAGACCAGCCACAAGGACATCTATGCCGCTGGCGACCTGGCGGAACACCGGGGCCGCTACTACGGCATCTGGCCGGCGGCAACGGCACAGGGCCGGGTGGCCGGGCTGAACATGGCGGGAGTTGCTGCCGAGTACCATGGCACTGTTCCGTCAAACCGTCTCAAGGTTGCCGGTGTCGACTTGCTGGCTGCAGGAGAACTTGACCCCGAAGGGAGTCGGGAGTCTCTGGTCAGCGATGTCGCTGAACGGGGCCACTACCGGAAGCTGGTTCTTGATGCCGACGTCATCATCGGTGCCGTGCTCCTCGGTGATATCCGGGGTGCCGACTATATCCAGTATGCTATCCAGAGGAAGGTCGACATTTCGTCGTTCAGGGAGCACCTGCTGGATGGGGATTTCGATTTCAGCAGACTGAAAACAGGCTGAACAGCAAAGGCCCGATGCATATGCACCGGGCCTTTGCTGTTCAGCAGGGATGGTGTGCCATTCTCAGTAGTTGGTTGCCCTGATCTCAAAGAATGACTGGGGGTGTTTACAGACCGGGCAGAGTTCGGGAGCCAGGGTTGCCTCATGGAGGTGGCCACAGTTTCTACATTTCCAGAGCACTGCCGTTGCCTTCTTGAATACGGTACCTTCTTCAACCGCTTTGAGGAGTTGCTGGTAGCGCTCCTGGTGGGCCTTTTCGATAACACCGATTGCTTCGAACACGTAGGCAATGTCTTCGAAGCCTTCTTCGCGGGCTTCTTTGGCCATGCGGGGATACATGTCGGTCCATTCGCCATGCTCGCCGGCAGCGGCGGCTTTCAAATTTTCAATGGTGTTGCCAATGCCACAGAGGGCTTTCAGGTGCAGCTTTGCGTGCTCCTTTTCGTTTTCGGCTGTTTCCAGGAAAATCTCGGCCAGTTGCTCATAGCCTTCCTTTTTGGCAACTGAAGCATAGTAGGTATACTTGTTCCGTGCCTGAGATTCGCCTGCAAAAGCTTCCTGAAGATTTTTTTCTGTCCTGGTACCCTTGATGTTCGCCATAGCATCCTCCTTGAGGTGAATTATTTTTTGGAACAATATACCAAACAGAACTAAGTGTCAAATAAAAAATTAAAAAAAGTTCGTTGCCACAAGCGGATCCTGTCGTGTCGCTGCGGCGCTACCCAGCCTTTTCATTGGCTGACCAATGGCAGCCGGGTGGGCACAAGGCCTTTCAAAGGAGGAGAACCATGAGGCGTGCCCATCCAGATGCCCTGCTCTGTGCCGAGCTGATCTGCAATGCGGGATCGGTGGTGGCTCTGACGGGTGCGGGTATCTCCACTGCAGCAGGAATACCCGATTTCCGTGGTCCGACCGGACGTTATGCCATGGGCAGCTATAATCCTGACCTGGTATTCAATCTGGAGTATTTTCTGCGCCATTCCCTGCAGTTTTACGAGTTCACCCGGGATTTCATGGCGATGATCAAGGATCTGCGGCCGACGGCATCCCACACTATCCTGGCCCTGTTGGAGCAGCAGGGACTGCTGTCCGGGGTGATCACGCAGAATATCGATCCGATGCATCACCAGGCTGGATCCCGCCGTCTCATCGAATTGCATGGATCCTATGGGGCTGCTTCCTGTGTTGCGTGTGCCGACTTTGAAATGGATACCGTGACTTCCGAATGGTGGCATGAGGCGGTACGGACGGGACCGCGGGCGCCGGTTGTCAGTTGTCCGGTATGCGGTGGTGTCGTCAAGCCTGATGTGGTGTTTTTTGGTGAAGCGGTGCGCGGTTTTGATGAAGCAGTGGCCCTGGTGGAGGGGTGCGATCTGCTGCTGGTTCTGGGATCATCCTTGACCGTCACCCCGGCGGCCATGTTGCCGAGCATGGCCGCCGGGGTGACGGTGGTGGTCAACCGGGGAGCAGTGCGGCTGGCCCCGGCGCCCAACCGGTATTTCATTGATGAAGAGTTGGACGACTTCTTTCGAAACCTTGCCGCCGCTCTCAATCTTCCGACAACACGCTAACGCGCACCCTGCGCGCCCTATTAATGGCGGATCGGGCCATTCCCGTCATTTGTGCTAGCTGCGTCGCCTTCATCCTGCAGGTCAGAGCGTTAACCGGTTCGGGCGGTTTGCTGCGGTTTCATTTTTTACACCAACCCGAATCACGGGTTCCTCAAAAGGCCCGACCTGCTCCTTGGCGCTTTGCCAGGGGTTTCGAGAGGAAATTGACCGGGAAAGAGTTGGATCATCGGAGCAGCTTCACAACGAGAATCCGCAGATCGACCGGGCCACTGTTGCGCCAGCCCCGTTGTTTTCCAGCAGCTACTTCGATGACACGGTCAGCACCAATGGTTGCAACTTCATTACCTGCCTCCAGTTCTCCGCTACCGGCAAGGACATAAAAGGCAACGTCGAAAGGATTGCTGTGCTTCTCCAGGATTTCACCCGGTTTGAGGGTCAGGTGGATCAGCTCGCAATCCTGTCTGACAAGCATCTTGCGTGCATCAATGGCGATGGGAACCTTTTCCGCATTGCTCAATTCTGTTATCTGCATGCTATGAACCTCTCAGTACGCTCAGCGTAGGGGTAATTCGTGAATTACCCCTACGCTGTTGTCAGGTACAGGTTACCCGAGAATCTGCTTCAAATCCTCGTCAGCTGTGGTAATGGGAGCGATGGCGAAGT
>CAYSWG010000283.1:0-3267 GCA_964434465.1 uncultured Geobacteraceae bacterium | reverse complement strand
CGCCATCTTCGATAGCTGCCCGGTATAGCGATAGTTCGTTGGGGTCGTGTTTTCCGTGTAGCGCTCCTCCCCGTAAGCCGAATAGCGGATCTGGCTGACCACCACGCCCATAGATGCATCCACCACCACACTGGTTGAGCCAAGATGATCGCCCAGGAGGAAGTAGACCGTGCCGGTTGGGTTGGTTGAAGTATACTCCCTTATAGCCACCCTTTGCCCTCCTGCCAGGATGTAATTCTTCCACACCTGCCCTACAGGCGGTGGGGTCTCGGCTTGCAGGGCTTTGACCTCCCTGTCTGCTGGAACCAGCGCAGCCTGCTTAGGCACCACCGCAGGCCATCTCACGGCTCGGCAAGCCAACCCGAAACCCCTGCACCAGGATAGATTATCCTGTAGGTCTTCTCTCTTAAATCGATCAGTATAGTCGAGGGGACGTTGTCATTATCATACATCGTGAACAGCATTTGCTCCCCATTACCTAACCAAACAGGGCTATCTATGCTTCGATCTGTGTTCATTTCCGGCAGGCACAGATCTGTGATCGACATGTTATCGAGGCTCAGTAGGTTCAAGGACAAATCGCCTGGGACGCCGTTAGTATAGTCTCCCAGAACCAGGGCCACGCTCTTCCCATCCGGCGACGGGGTGTAAACCAGGATGTGAATATCCCGTGGTTGACCGGTGAAGGAGGTCAACTGGCGCAACTCCCCATCCCAGCCAAGCTCATAGAGCTCCCACTGCTCCTCTTCCTTGAGCTTGCTTTGAAATAGGATTCGCTTCCCATCCGGCGACTTTTGAGGGGACAAGCCGTACTGCCCGGCAGGAAAGCTTGTTATCTGCTTGTTTTCGACCAGGTCGTACAGAGCAATCCTCGTCCCATGTGCATCATTGGCATAAAACGCTCGGGTCAGGCCGGGGGAATAGACCACGCGCTGAAAGGAATATGAGCCCCAATACAGATACGGGACGTTCCAATATAAATCGGGTAGGTCGAATTGCAATATAGTAGTCTTTCCCGTCTCGACATCAAAAATCATTGTATCAGTAAAATCGGTATGAAGCTCGCCGAAGGAAGTCTCGATGACCAGCTGCCGCTCGTTGAGCCACTCGACGATGGTAAACCACTCCTTCTGCCAGGGATAAAGCTTTGTGATCCCATCCCGGCTGTTCCAAATTACTAACTGGTCTGGATCGTGTTTTTTATAGGCTAATCGTTGATGATCAAGCGATATGACAGGATAATAGAGGTTTTGCCCTACCGTTTTTAAATAACCTTGATCGGAGAGATCATATAAAAAGGTCTCCGTGTCGCTTCCTTGACCTTTCCATATCAATGCGATCCCCTGGGTCGGCTTTCGTTGACCCTCCATCTGCATCAAACAATCCTTATGTATCAAGTCAGGTGTTGAAGTCGGGGTGGGGGTGAGAGAAGAAGGAGGCAGACTCCCGCTAGGCGCGGGCGGGCCGAGGGTCTTTATCGCGTTCTTGGTAGGGAATGAAAAGGTGGACTCAACCGTTTGTACCCCGGGATACCTGGCAATAGGTGAGGCTTGGCCGGTAGGCATCCCCGCCGGAACGCAACCTGCCCCGAGCAACAATATTAAAAAGATAGCCAGGACCTTATACATATATGCCTCTTATGGGTTTTTCCAGTAGTCCAACTGGTTCAATGAAAAGATGCCGGTTGGGCCTTGCTTGAACAAAACGTCGTTTACGTCAACTGAACCGCGATGAATGCCATTTTTATCACTCTTGAGATTGTAGTATTCATCTATTTTCGTCGCGGCAACCAGCTCAGCCCCACCCCAGGCGTATGGCTTATTCCGGTCCGCGACTAACCAAGCGGCTTCTGGGTTGAATATAGCAACGGCTACACCATACGCTTCGGTTACCATTACACCTGTCCACAAATCACTGATGCTTTTGTGTTCAATTATGAAATCACTATAAAGTCCTTGAAACCCACCTGTATCTGTAAGTAATCCACCGGCCGATTGCAAACTGTTCCCCAACCAGTTAAAGATGTTCTGGGCACTCAGCCCACCATAGTTGGTATAGAACCATCGCCCCGCAGCCTCGGTGAATAGGCTAAGCGCGCTGTCTATTCCACCCCATTTCCATAATTCATGACCCAACACCAACGCCAACAGGTCTTGCAGGGTGAAGGCGCCTCTCGAGCGCAGGCGCAGCCACCAGAAGAGCTCGTACACTCGTTGGCCTGCCACGGTCAAATCCATACCCTGCGTCGGATTGTTGAGCGCGTTTTGTCCCAAACCGTTGTTTGAACTGGTTTGGCCTGTGTTTCCACCGCTGCCCTTACTAACGGGTTGATCCCGGGGATCATTGTTTTCACATGATCGAGTTGGGTCTTCCGGGTCAGAACAAACGTGGCCGCTTGGATCGTTGAAATTTACTGGATTCCAGAGTACATATGCATACCGATCCCACGCCACCGGATTTCCTGTCCCCGGCACGATGGTATCCGCCTGAATGAAATGGGATATCGCCGGGTCGAACCAGCGAGCGCCGTAATGATACAACCCAATCTCCGCCATCTTGGATAGCTGACCGGTGTAGCGATAGTCCGTTGGGGTTTCTCCACTTGAATAGCGCTCCTCCCCGTAAGCCGAATAGCGGATCTGGCTGACCACCACGCCCATAGATGCATCCACCACCACACTGGTTGAGCCAAGATGATCGCCCAGGAGGAAGTAGACCGTGCCGGTTGGGTTGGTTGAAGTATACTCCCTTATAGCCACCCTTTGCCCTCCTGCCAGGATGTAATTCTTCCACACCTGCCCTACAGGCGGTGGGGTCTCGGCTTGCAGGGCTTTGACCTCCCTGTCTGCTGGAACCAGCGCAGCCTGCTTAGGCCCGCTGAGCAATTGGCTTACCCACTTCACAGGCAAGCGGAGCAGGGCTTGGGCGCTTTCCAAAAGCATGGCCAGGTTCCAAGAGGGCTCGCTGCCTCCAGGGATCGTCCCCCCGCCAAAGTCGTCCAGCTTCATGCCGTTGGCGCTGATCGTCCACAGCCCGATGAACCCGCCGCTGGCATAGTACGGCCAGCCGGTCACGTCCACCGTGGCAAGCAGCTGCGTGTTCTTGTAGACCTTCACCTGCCCGCTGGAAGTCGCCACCGCGCCGAAGCGGTCGCCGTTGGAGAACGACACCGAGATGTCCGAGCCACGCTGCACCCAATCCCGCCCCTTCGGGCGCACCAAGGGTGTGCGAGGAAGTATAAGTCCATACCTGCGCAATGCTGCTGCC
>CAYSWG010000282.1:0-3276 GCA_964434465.1 uncultured Geobacteraceae bacterium | reverse complement strand
ACGGGAACGGTCACGGGAGTACTTGCCTTCTTCAATGAGGCGAGTCGTCCTGTTCCACAGATTGCGATAACTGACCAGTCGCGACCTCAGGGAATTATACTTGAACAACAGCATGGAGTTGTTGATGGCAGCAGCAGTATAACGCCGGGACAGCCGTTCCACCTCCTCGAGGAGCTTGATGGGTTCCCGCTTCTCCAGGCCGAGAAAGTACTGCTCGTACTTGATGGTCAGTTCTTTCAGGCTCCGCTCAAACAGCTCGATGTCTTCAGCTACCCCCACGCATCCTCCCTGAACATCCGGCCGAATCGTCACCCGACGGCGCCGGACAGCAAATTCTGAAAAAAATCCTAATAAAGGCAACCCCTCCTGTAAAGAAAAATATTCTGGATCGGCAACAAAGGGGCACTGTGCCGTAAGCAGCTCAGCAGGGAATCCGGAACCAGAGGCAAAGAAACCGGCTTGACTAGAGCGTACCGGTTGTTTACAGTTAACTGCTTCTAAAATCAGGCAGATATTCGGGAGGCGTTTTCATGAGCTCCGTAGCAGCAGTGGTCCTTGCCGCCGGCAAAGGCACCCGCATGAAGTCACAGCTGGTGAAAGTCATGCACACCATGACCGGCGCCCCACTCATAGCATACCCGGTCGGTGCGGCACGGCAAGCGGCCGCCGAGTCGATTGTCGTTGTCGTGGGGCACCAGGCCGAAACAGTACGCACGTTTTTTACCGGGCAGCAGGATGTAACCTTTGCTGTCCAGGCGGAACAGAACGGTACGGGCCATGCTGTCGCCTGCGCCGCCCCCCGTCTTGCCGGTTTTTCCGGACAGGTCCTGATTCTCTGTGGCGATGTACCCCTGATCCAGGCTGAAACCCTGCAGGAGATACTTTTTCAGCATCGCCACCAGCAGGCAACCGTAACGGTACTCACCGCTTTGGTGGACAATCCCCATGGCTACGGCCGCATCGTCAAGAACGAAGCCGGCTGCATCAGCGCCATTGTGGAAGAAAAAGACGCCTCCCCGGGACAGCGGGGAATCCGCGAAATCAATTCAGGCATCTACTGTGTCGAGGCATCGTTCCTCTTTGACGCCGTGGGCCGCCTGTCCAGCAATAATGCCCAGGGTGAATACTACCTGACCGATATCGTCCGCATGGCGGCCGATCAGGGCCTCACCTGCGACGCTTTCCCGGTCGCCGATCCGTCGGATGTCATGGGCATCAACGACCGGGTCCAGCTTGCCGACGCTGAAGCCCGCATGCGACGCCGCATCAACGAAGTCCACATGCGCAACGGCGTCACCCTGCGCGACCCCGCCGTCACCTACATTGACCATGGCGTGGTCATCGGCCAGGATACCATCATCCATGCCGGCGCCCACCTCACGGGCAGAACCGTCATCGGTGCAGCCTGTACCATCGAACCGTCCGCCATCATCCGCGATTGCCGGATCGGTGACCGGGTCACCGTCAAGGCCGGGTCAGTGCTGGAAAGCTCGGAAGTCCACGATGCCGTCGCCATCGGCCCCATGGCCCACCTGCGTCCCGGCACCATCCTGGAGGACGAGGTAAAGATCGGCAACTTCGTGGAAACCAAGAAGATCACTATGGGCAAGGGTTCCAAGGCATCCCACCTTACCTATCTGGGTGACGCCACCATTGGCAGCGACGTGAACATCGGCTGCGGCACCATCACCTGTAACTATGACGGCGTCAACAAACACCGCACGGTCATCGAAGACGGTGTTTTCGTCGGCAGTGATGTGCAGTTGGTGGCGCCGGTCACCGTCGGCCGCAACGCCCTCATTGCCGCCGGCAGCACCATAACCAAGGACGTTCCCGCCGACTCCCTAGCCGTTGCCCGCGCCCGGCAGATGGTTCGGGAAGGATGGACCAGGAAGAAAAAGTAACCCCCTGATACCATAAACAATACGGAGACTACCATGTGTGGAATTGTCGGCTATATTGGAGCACAAGAAGCCACCCCCATCATCCTTGACGGGCTGAAACGCCTGGAATACCGGGGCTACGACTCTGCCGGAATCTGTACCCTGCGCGACGGGCAATCGGCCATGCGACGCAGCGAAGGGAAGTTGTTCAACCTGGAAAAACGTCTGGGAGAAGAGCCCCTCCAGGGTAGCATCGGCATCGGCCATACCCGCTGGGCAACCCACGGCCGGCCATCGGAGACCAATGCCCATCCCCACAAGGCCGGTGCCTTCGTCGTCGTCCACAACGGCATCATCGAAAACTACCTGGCCCTGAAAGAACTTCTGGTAGGCCGCGGTCACACCTTCAAGAGCGAAACGGACACGGAAGTCATCTCCCACCTCATCGAAGAAAAATACAAGACCGCCGGCAGTTTCGAGGCGGCGGCCCGCCTGGCCTTCCAGGACCTGCTCGGCGCCTATGCGGTCTGCATCCTCTGCGATCGGGAGCCGGATGTGCTCATCGCCGCCAAGCTGGGCTCACCCATGGTGGTCGGTCTGGGCACGGACGAATACTTCGTCGCCTCGGACATCCCGGCCATTCTCTCCCATACCCGCTCCATGGTCTTCATGGAAGACGGAGAGATGGTTGTATTCCGGAACGGTACAGCCACCTTTTCAACCCTGACCGGCAGTCCCCTGGAGAAGAAACCGCGCCACATCGACTGGTCGCCCCTCATGGCGGAAAAGGGCGGCTACAAGCACTTCATGCTCAAGGAAATCTTCGAGCAGCCCCGGGCGATCCGCGACACCATCACCGGACGGCTCCTGGAAGAGGACGGGGATGTCTACCTGGAAACCCTCTGCCTGGGCGATGACGCCCTGCACGCCGTGGACCGCATCTGCATCATCGCCTGCGGCACCTCCTGGCACGCGGCCCTGGTGGGCAAGTTCCTCATCGAAGAGCACTGTCGCATCCCCGTGGAAGTGGATATCGCCTCCGAATTCCGCTACCGGAACCCCATCGTCAACGAGCGGACCCTGCTGGTGCTCATCTCCCAGTCGGGGGAAACGGCCGACACCCTGGCCGCCCTGCGGGAAGGGAAATCCCGGGGCGCGAAAAATATCGCCATCTGCAATGTGGTCGACTCTTCCATCGCCCGGGAAGCCAATGGCGTGGTCTACACCCATGCCGGCCCGGAAATCGGTGTTGCCTCCACCAAGGCGTTCATCACCCAACTGGTCGCCCTCTACCTGTTCACGGTCCGGCTTGGCCGGGCAGTCGGCACCCTGGACGCCGCCAAAGGCCGGAGGATGATCGCCGATCTGCTCCACCTGCCGACTCTGGTTGACG
>CAYSWG010000281.1:0-3292 GCA_964434465.1 uncultured Geobacteraceae bacterium | reverse complement strand
CGGTCTGGAAGCAATCCTCTCCCAGATCGAGGCCGGAGAATTCGACTTTTCCGTGTCCCTGGAAGATATCCACATGAACATCGAGGCACGGTTGTCCGCGGCAATCGGCGAGGCTGGCAAGCGTCTTCACACGGGCCGCTCCCGCAACGACCAGGTGGCCGTGGACATCCGCCTTTATCTCCGCGACGAAATAGGCGCGGTTGTCGGCTACCTGGACAGCCTGGTCCGCTCGCTCATCCGGCAGGCGGAGCAGAATCTGGGGGTCATCATGCCCGGCTATACCCATCTGCAGGTGGCCCAGCCGATCCTCTTTTCCCATCACATGCTCGCCTATGGGGAGATGCTGCGCCGTGACCGGAGCCGCCTCACCGATTGCCTGAACCGACTCAACGTGCTCCCCCTGGGGGCCGGTGCCCTGGCCGGGACCACCTTCCCCATCGACCGGGAGTACGTTGCCGGACAGCTGGGCTTCGCCGGCGTGACCCGGAATTCCCTTGACTCCGTTTCGGACCGGGATTTTGCCCTGGAATTCATGGCCGCCGCCGCCATCATCATGATGCACCTTTCCCGCTTCTCGGAAGAGCTGATTCTCTGGTCCACCAGCGAATTCGCCTTTGTGGAACTGACCGACTCCTTCTGCACCGGCTCATCGATCATGCCCCAGAAAAAAAACCCCGATGTGCCCGAACTGGTCCGCGGCAAGACCGGCCGGGTCTACGGCAATCTCATGGCGCTGCTCACGGTGATGAAGGCCCTGCCCCTGGCCTACAACAAGGACATGCAGGAAGACAAGGAACCCCTGTTCGACACCATCGATACAGTCAAGGGCAGCCTGAAGATTTTCGCCGACATGGTGCGGGAGATGAAGATCAACCGCCAGGCCATGACCCGGGCCGCCGCCAGCGGCTATTCAAATGCCACCGACGTGGCCGACTATCTGGTGCGCACCGGCATGCCGTTCCGCGAAGCCCACGAAGTAGTCGGCAAGTCGGTCCGTTACTGCATCGAGCAGGGCAGAAACCTGGAGGAGCTTACCCTGGCGGAATGGCAGGGTTTTTCCGCAAAGATCGGTGCCGACATCTACGACGCCATTACCCTGGAGGCAAGCGTCAATGCCCGCCGGGCCACGGGCGGCACCGCCCTGGAGCGGGTCAAGGCCGAGCTCGACCAGTTGAAACTGGAACTGGAACAAGGATAATCTGGAGCGCCGATGAAAAAACTACTCTTTCTCCTGCCACTCATTGTCATGGTCGTTGCCTGCGGCAAACGCGGCCCCCTGATTCCGCCCGAAGCCCTGGTGCCTGCCGCAGTCAGCGATCTGCGCGTCGAGCAGAAGGGATACCGGTTCCTGCTCTGCTGGACAGCTCCCCGCAAGGAAGTCTGGGGCGGTCCCCTGCAGGACCTGGCCGGGTTTCAGGTTTTCCGCAGGAATGTACTCCCGGCCGGGGAGGATTGCGAAACCTGCCCGACCGCCTATCGCCAGATCAAAACAGTTGATCCTGAATACCTGCAGGACGTCCGTCGTTCGGGTGACAGGTACTGCTTCTACGATGATGATCTGGAAATCGACACCACCTACCAGTACAAGCTGCTTGCCCTGGACCGGGACGGGACCGCCAGCCGCGATTCCAACAAGGCGCGGCGCACCCGGCTCATGCCGCCCCGCGCCCCGGAGCTTTCCCTGCAGGCCTCCGCCAACGGCGTCACCCTGCTCTGGAACAGACCGTCCGTTGCAGCAGGTTCCGCCCTTGAAGGCTATGCCGTCTATCGCTTCCGGGAGGGAGAATCGCTACCCCTGGCCCCACTGGTCAGGTTGCCGGCCGAAAGTTCCCGCTACGAGGACCTGGGCATGGAGTACGGTGTCAGATATACCTACAGTGTTCGCACCATCGCCCAGCGGGACGGCGAACGGGTGGAAAGCGTTCCTTCCAACGAAGTCGTCGGGCAGTTTTCCCTGAGCGAAGACTGAGCCTGTCGGGCCGCTGCACACCGGTGGGGAGCGGCCGTTTGACCCGGCCGCTCGTTTTGACTTTTTGCAGTCCGTATGATACAAGGAGCGTCTTTTCATTCAATCAGTCGATTGTGCCAGCACACCATACCCGGAGGACTTCATGCATCACTTTCAGTACAAAGGAACCGAACTGTACGCCGAGGACGTGGCAGTAAAGGATATTGTCGCTGCCGTCGGCTCGCCGGTCTACATTTACTCCCACGCGACGCTGGAACGCCACTACAAAGCCATGGACGAGGCGTTTGCCAGCCTGCCCCACACCATGTGCTATTCCATGAAGGCCAATTCCAACCTGGCCGTGCTGAAAACCTTCTTCAACCTGGGCGGGGGTGTCGATATCGTCTCCGGCGGAGAACTCTACCGGGCGCTGGCCGCCGGGGTCGATCCCCGGAAAGTGGTCTATTCCGGCGTGGGCAAAAAGGACGACGAAATAGAGTATGCCCTGAATACGGGCATCCTCATGTTCAACGTGGAATCGGAAGAGGAGCTGGACCGCCTCGACCTGGTCGCCGGTCGCCTGGGAAAAAAGGCCGGCATCGCCATCCGCGTCAATCCCGACGTTGATCCGGAAACCCACCCCTACATCACCACCGGCCTGAAGCAGGCCAAATTCGGCATCACCATCGAGCGTTCCCTGGAGCAATACAAGCGTGCGGCCCGCATGGCCAACCTGGACGTCATCGGCATGGACTGCCACATCGGCAGCCAGCTTACCAAAGTGTCACCCTTCGTGGACACGGTGAAGAAACTGCGCCGGTTGATCGAAGGGCTCAGGGAGTCGGGCATCAGCCTGCGCTACTTCGACCTGGGCGGCGGTCTGGGCATCACCTACAGTGACGAGGCGCCCCCCCTCCCCGCCCAGTACGGAGCGGCCATCACCGCCGAGACCAAGGACCTTGGCCTCCACCTGATCTTTGAGCCGGGGCGGAACCTGGTGGGGAATGCGGGTATCATGGTCGGCCGCTGCCTCTACACCAAACAGGGCGAAGAGAAAAACTTCGTTATCGTCGATGCGGCCATGAACGATCTGGCCCGACCGTCTCTGTACGGCTCCTTCCATGGCGTGCAGGCGGTATGCAGGGAGCAGCAGGGCGCCATCATCGCGGATATCGTCGGCCCCATCTGCGAATCCGGTGACTTCCTGGTCAAGGATCGGGAGATACCCGCCTTCCGCCAGGGTGATCTCATCGCCTTCATGTCGGCAGGCGCCTACGGTTTTGCCATGAGCAGCAACTACAACAGCCGGCCGCGGGTGGCCGAGGTCATGGTTAAAGGTAGCAC
>CAYSWG010000280.1:2661-3297 GCA_964434465.1 uncultured Geobacteraceae bacterium | reverse complement strand
GCACCTGCTCAATGAATACCTGGAAGTGCAGCATCCCCTCCTGGAACAGCAGATCTTCCAGTCCTGCGGCCTGACCCTGCACGACGGGCTTCTGGGCGGCAGCATCGAACAGTTTGCCGCACTCTACCCCGGCACAGCACTGTTGCTCGGACACGCTGCCACACCGGAAGAATACCTGGCGGCCGACGATCTGCTCGGCAGCCGACGCCGACAGATCGTCAGGGAACTGCTCCTGCTGCGTCTGGCCATGGAGAACCAGGCAGCAGTCCCCTTCCGATTCCTCTTCGACGACACCCCGCTGACGCAGACCGGACCATCAGCCCTGGTTGTGGATGCCCTGGACCTGGCCCTGGCAAACGGACCGCCCTGCGCTCCCTTTGCCCAGCCCATCCTGCAACTGCTGCGCATCCCCCTGCAGACGGCGCCAACCTCGCTGGCTGCACAGTTGGACTTCATTTCCAGTTCGTGGGGCGCAGTGTTGCCCCCCTCCCTGCGCCAGGAAATCCTCATCGTCTTCGATACCCTCCGCGAAGAACAGCAACAGCGACAGGGCGGTCCCGGGCCGCTGCATGTGGCCGATTTTGCGCCGGGCGCAGCCCCGGACGCAGGCGGCGACTATCCTGAACCGGAGCGGTT
>CAYSWG010000280.1:336-2635 GCA_964434465.1 uncultured Geobacteraceae bacterium | reverse complement strand
CCAACCTGGTGCTGATAGCCAAGATGGTCTATGTGTGGCTGGACCAGCTGAGCAGCGCCTATGGCCACACCATCACGCGGCTGGACGAAATTCCCGATCGGGAACTGGATCGACTCGCCGCCTGGGGCTTCACCGGACTCTGGCTGATCGGTATCTGGGAACGCTCGCCCGCCTCAGCACAGATCAAGCGGCTCCGCGGCAATGCCGAGGCTATCGCTTCGGCCTATTCACTGTATGATTACGTCATTGCCGCCGACCTGGGCGGTCAGGACGCCCTGGACACCCTTCGCCACCGGGCAGGACTGCGGGGCATACGCCTGGCCAGCGACATGGTGCCCAATCACACCGGCATCGATTCCCGCTGGACCCGTGAACATCCGGAATGGTTCATACAGTGTGACCATCCTCCCTATCCCGCCTACCGCTTTGACGGCCCCGATCTTTCCGCAACCGAACACATGAGCCTGCGCATCGAAGACGGCTACTGGTCCCGAAGTGATGCCGCCGTGGTCTTCCAGCACAGGGACAACCGTAGCGGTCGGGTCCGCTACCTCTACCACGGCAACGACGGTACCAGCACCCCCTGGAACGATACCGCCCAACTGAATTATCTGCTTCCCGAAGTACGGGAAGCGGTAATCCAGACGATCCTCCACGTGGCCCGTTCCTTCCCCATCATCCGCTTTGACGCCGCCATGACCCTGGCAAAGAAACATTACCAGCGGCTCTGGTTTCCCCAGCCCGGTCTGGGCGGCGCCATTCCCTCCCGATCTGAGTACGCCTTGTCCCGGGCCCGGTTCGACGAACTGTTCCCCGGAGAATTCTGGCGGGAAGTGGTTGACCGGGTTGCTGCAGAGGTACCGGACACCCTGCTCCTGGCCGAGGCCTTCTGGCTCATGGAAGGCTACTTCGTCAGAACACTCGGCATGCACCGGGTCTACAACAGCGCCTTCATGAACATGCTGAAAATGGAGGAAAATGCCAAGTACCGCCAGACCATCGGCAATGTTCTCGCCTGCAATCCGGAGATTCTCCAACGCTTCGTCAACTTCATGAACAACCCTGACGAGCGAACGGCCGTGGAGCAGTTCGGCCGGGAAGGCAAATATTTCGGCGCAGCCCTGCTCATGGTGACCATGCCCGGCCTGCCCATGTTCGGCCATGGCCAGGTGGAAGGGTTTACGGAAAAGTACGGCATGGAATACCGGCGGGCCTACTGGAACGAACCGGTCGACGACCACCTGGTCGCAGCCCATGAACGTATCATCTTTCCCCTCATGAAAAAGCGTTGGCTGTTCAGCGGAGCCGAACACTTCGTACTGTACGATTTCGCAACCGGAGATGGGGTTGATGAGAATGTCTTCGCCTTTTCCAATTCCTGCGGCACGGAAAAAGCGCTCATCGTCTTCCACAACCGTTTTGCCGCCACGTCGGGGCGGATCCACACGTCCTGCACCCATCTGAACAGGAATTCTGCCGCAGGGGAGTCATTGATCACCACGACCCTCGCCCAGGAATTGGGCTGCATGGCGGACGACCGATACTATTATCGGTTTCGGGACAGCATCACCGGCCTGGAATATCTGCGGCCGGGCAGCGAACTGTACCGGACCGGGTTGCTGCTCAGTCTGGAGGCCTACCACTACTACGCGTTCCTGGACTTCCACGAGATAGTGGATGACGACAACGGTACCTGGGGAAAGCTGTGCAGCACGCTGGCCGGCGCTCCGGTCGCCAACCTGGACGAGGAACTGAAACGGATCCGCTTTGCCGAAACACACGCCGCCCTGGACGGACTGCTTGTTCGCTTGCCCGCCTTCGTCACAACACTGCTTGCTCCGGACACAACGCAGCATGTCCGCACATTGGCCGACGAAACATTCCGCAAGGCCCTGATTCCACTCCTGGATACACTGGGCACGGAGTCCGGTCAGGAATACGATCACCTCACCATCCCGGCGGCCCTCCTGGAACACGCTGGCCTGCTCGGCTCCCGCTGCACTGCCGCCCATCGACGCAAGGCGACTGGTCAGGCCGTGAGCGTGCTGCAGGAAACCATCACCACCAGGAGATGCCGAACCGGTGTCCTGCTGATCCTTTTCCTCCTCTGCCGGGAACTTTCAGCTGCCGGCACTGGAGAAGAACCCGCAGGACCTCTTGTCGCCTATGGCCTCGACCTTGCTGTTACCACCGGCTTCACTGCACGGGAATCGGCAGGGGAGCCGCATGGCGGAGCGGAAGGCATACTGCTGCGTATCCTGTTGAACCATGCAGAGGAGTTCCGTCCTCCGCTGCCCGC
>CAYSWG010000280.1:0-326 GCA_964434465.1 uncultured Geobacteraceae bacterium | reverse complement strand
ACTGGCAAACCGCCTGTCCACCCTCCTGAACGATCAGGACGTTCGCACCTATCTGCACCTTCACCGCAGCGGAGGCTGCGAATGGTTCAACAAAGAGCGCTGGGAAGAATTATCCGTCACCCTGATAACCTGTGCTTTGCTTGCCGCTCCGGTTACCCTGCGGAAGAAGACCCTCTGGGCGGAACAGGTCGTAGCTTCGGATGCGTTGCGGCGAGAACTTCTCAGCCGGGCAGTGGTTGCCGGTTACCGTGCCGACCTGCTGCTCCAGAGCGGCGAGTGACCAAGGCTCCCCCGCCGCAACCGGCCCCCGGGGCGACCCTGCACAG